>JAEDOK010000145.1 GCA_016302005.1 Oscillospiraceae bacterium
GGTAGACAAAGGTTGTTTCTTTTCTGGTGCCGCTGACCGGACTCGAACCGGTACGGTATCGCTACCGGCGGATTTTAAGTCCGCTTTGTCTACCTATTCCAACACAGCGGCGGAATGCTCGGCAGGGGAGTGCCCGCTGCACGGCATTTATTTTAGCATTACTTTTTCTCCGCGTCAAGCCATAGCGCAGAAAAAATGCTTCCTGCGTGAAAAAACGGAGATACAAGTCAAAGCAATCGGTCGGCAGAAAGGCAAATAGTGACAGTTATCAACGAGAAATCCTGAATTCTTTGTGCATTATCACAAATTAGCGCTTGCGCTTTGCGGCAAGAGGGTATATAATATATCCTACCGAACCTTCTGCGGACACTGCAAATGTCCCTTGCATTCCCGCCGCGTGTCCTGTATAATAGGGACAGAAGAAACAGAAATATTGGAGGCAGTGTCATGGCAAAGCTGTATTTCAAGTATGGCGCGATGGGTTCGTCCAAGACGGCGCAGGCGCTCATCACCAAGTATAACTACGAGGAGAACGGCATGCGCGTCTGGCTGATCAAGCCCTCTGCGGATGACCGTGACGGCGCGATCATTCTGCGCAGCCGTGTTGGGCTGGAAGCGCCGGCGGAGGTCATTGCGCCGGAAGCAGATATTCGGGAGCTGTTTGCGCGGCAGGAGAAGACGGATGTCATCATTGTCGATGAGTGTCAGTTTTTGATCCCGGAACAGATCGACCAGCTCCGCGAGATCGTGGATGCCGAGAATGTGCCCGTCCTCTGCTTCGGCTTGCGGACGGATTTTCGCAGCACGCTTTTCCCCGGCAGCCGCCGCCTGTTTGAGGTCGCGGACACCATCACGGAGATCAAGACAATCTGCGACTGCGGCGCGAAAGCGACGACCAACGCCCGCGTCGGTGAGGACGGCTATATCGTCACCGAGGGCGCGCAGATCCTCATGGGCGGCAACGATCGCTATATTGCCATGTGCCACAAGTGCTGGATGCGCAACATCCGAGAGCACCGCAAAGTCAGATAAGAAAAAATTTCACATAGCTTTGAAAGGAGAACTACTTATGAATTACCCGACTCCCCACATCAACGCCAAGCCCGAGGATTTCGGTCAGACCGTCCTGATGCCCGGCGATCCGCTTCGCTCCAAGTACATTGCAGAGAATTTTTTGGAAAATGCCAAGCTCGTCAATAATGTCCGCGGCGTGCAGGGCTACACCGGCTTTTACAAGGGCGTAAAAGTTTCGGTTATGGCTTCCGGCATGGGCATTCCCTCCATCGGTATCTATTCCTATGAGCTTTATAACGCCTTTGGCGTGCGGAACATCATGCGCATCGGCTCGGCAGGCTCGATCAACCCCGATATTCATGTCCGCGATATCGTCATCGCACAGGGCGCCTGCACCGATTCCAACTTCCTGCATCAGTACCACATCGACGGCACCTTTGCGCCCATCGCTTCCTACGAGATGATGCGCAAGGCAGTCGAGTCCTGCGAGCAGGTAGGCGCGACCTACCATGTCGGCAATGTCCTCTCCACCGACAACTTCTACAATGACGATGAGGGCGTGCCCGAGGTGCTGCAGACCGTTCCCGCATGGCAGAAGATGGGTGTTATGGCGTGCGAGATGGAGGCGGCAGGCCTTTATATGACCGCTGCCCGCTGGAAGAAGAACGCCCTGTGCATCTGCACGATCTCCGACCATATGCTCACCGGCGAGGCGCTGCCCGCTGAGGAGCGTCAGACCTCCTTCCGCGAGATGATGGAGGTTGCGCTGGAGACGGCGGTCAAGCTCGAAAAATAAGAAAACCGAATCCAATTGGGGGCGGACGGCGCTTGTCCGCCCCTGTACTGACCTTTTCAACATTATTACATAAGGAGAAATTCTATGAAACGCGTATTTTTGTTTGTTTTGGATTCCTGCGGCTGCGGCGAGATGCCCGATGCCGCGTCCTTCGGCGATCACGGCGTCAACACGCTGAAAAGCTGCTCGACCTCTGATAAGTTGCATATTCCGAACATGCTGGCTTATGGTCTCGGCAACATTGACACCGTGGATTTCCTGCCTAAGACTGCGCAGCAGAAGGGCGCCTGCGCCCGTCTGAAGGAGGCATCAATGGGCAAGGATACCACCATCGGTCACTGGGAGATCGCGGGCATTGTCTCGCCTGACCCGCTGCCCACCTACCCCAACGGCTTCCCCGAGGAGCTTTTGAAGCCCTTCCGTGAGGCAACGGGCAGAGGCGTGCTTGCCAACGCGCCGTGGTCCGGCACGGAGGTCATCAATCAGTACGGCGAGGAGCACATGAAGACGGGCGACCTGATCGTCTACACCTCCGCCGACTCCGTTTTCCAGATCGCTGCCCACGAGGATATCGTTCCGCCCGAGCAGCTTTACGAATACTGCCGCATCGCGCGCAAGCTCCTTGTCGGCAAGCACGGTGTGGGCAGAGTCATTGCCCGCCCGTTCATCGGCAACGCCAAGGACGGCTTTACCCGTACCTCCAACCGCCACGACTTCTCCCTTGAGCCGCCCGCAGAGACCATGCTCGATGCGGTGAAGGCAGCGGGACTGGACTCCATCGGCGTCGGCAAGATCTATGACATCTTCGCCCATCGCGGCACGACCGAGTACACCTATACCAAGGGCAACACCGACGGCTTGAACAAGACGATGGCATATGCCGACCGCGATTTCCACGGTCTGTGCTTTATCAACCTTGTGGATTTCGATATGCTTTATGGTCACCGCCGCAATATCGACGGCTATGCCGCTGCATTGACCGAGTTTGACGGCTGGTTCGCGGAATTCATGGAGAAGTTGGGAGAGGACGACATCGTGATGATCACCGCCGACCACGGCTGCGACCCCGCCTATACCGAAACGACCGACCATACCCGCGAATATGTGCCGCTGCTGATCGCAGGCAAGCGGGTCAAGCCCGTCAATCTCGGCACGCGCATGAGCTTTGCGGATATCGCCGCGACCGTGACGGAGCTGCTCGGCGTGGACTTCAAGACCCCCGGCAAGAGCTTCGCAAAGGAGATCCTGTAAGAACACAGGCTGATCCTTTGCAGGGCGGGGACATGTCCCCCAAGCCCGTAATCACTGCTGAGTGTGTGCCGGAGCAACCGGCACTTGCAGCCGGGCGGCTGATAGCCGCCCCTACGAGAGTTTTGAAGCTGACACCGTAGGGGCGGATATTATCCGCCCGTGTGCAGGAAATACCAAGTACATACAAATCTGTTCATCTATACCGTCTGCCGCTTCGTGACCGACGGGGCATGTACCCACTCTATATCAAGTATGAACCCATTCACTGTGTTAAGAAAGACCTGCTAACAAAAGTCAAGTAGGAATTTCAGAAATTTTGCAGCGCA
>JAEDOK010000021.1 GCA_016302005.1 Oscillospiraceae bacterium
GTACAAGAAAGTGGACGGAACACCGCCGGGAAAGAAGCTCCGGGAAAAAACATATTCCATAGATGAGCTGGCAGAAGAATTATCAGTCTCAACCTCTACCATCTATGAACTGATAAAGCGCAAATGCTTTGATACAGTCCTGGTGGACAGCTGGATGCGAATACCAAAAGACAGCTTTCAGAAATGGTATTGTACCCAAGAAGTGTACCGAAGGGCAGAGGATCGGAGGAAAGACGAAAAACTGCGGGCAATCTCATACTCCATGCCGGACATTCGTAAAATGCTTGGTGTTCATCGAAATACGGTTTATTCCATTCTAGACCATCCGAATTATCGGGAGCAATTTGTATTTCTTTTCGTAGCCGGACAAAAGAGAGTAACAAAAGAAAGCTTTGAAAAATGGTATCTGTCGCAGTCTCGGTATGTGAAAGTGATCGAGAGGGCTGAAACAGCCCCATCTGCACCGGAAGCTTTGGCCGATACAGAGCCCGAGAAAGCAGAATTTTCCGAAAAAGCATTCTACAAAATTGAGGAAGTACAAAGCATTCTGAACATCAGCAAAAAAGCAATGTACAAGCTGATTCAAGACGGCAATCTCTTTGCTGTCAGGGTTGGCAAAAACTATGTAATCCCCAACGGGGAAGTCACAAGAATTACAGGAGGCAGATAATATGGCGTCTATCGTGCGGAAAAGCAACAGCTTTTATGTTGTATACCCTTACACAGACCAAGATGGGAAGAAAAAGCAACGGTGGGAATCCTTCAACAAGGCGAACGATGCGCTGGCACGAAAAAAAGAGATCGAATATAAGGAAAGTATTGGAACCTTTGTTGTTCCCTGTTGTAAGACCTTTGCGGAGTTGCTGGAGCAATATGTATTGATCCACGGGCGGCAAAAGTGGTCTCCTTCAACCTATGAACGCAGTGGAGCACTCATCAAAAACTATATCCTTCCCTATCTTGGCAAACTCAAGGTTTCTGATATTACCACGATCACCCTGGACAGTTACTATAACAGCTTGATGAAGGTTGAATCCACAGCGACAAGATCAAAAAAACATGTTACAAAAATGGTCACACCCCACACGGTGCACGATATCCATAAAATTATCCGAAACTGCTTCAATCAAGCAATCAAATGGGGCCTCGTTGAGAAAAATCCCGCCGAGAATGCAACTGCTCCGGATGTGAAATACAAAAAGCGCGAAATATGGACTGCGGAAACTTTGTTTCATGCACTTGAAGTATGTGACGACCCAAGGCTTGCACTGGCGCTGAACCTTGCATTCAGCTGTTCTTTGCGAATCGGTGAGCTACTGGGTCTGACATGGGATTGTGTGGACATCTCAAAGGAGAGCATCGAGGCGGATTCCTCTACAATTTTCATTCAAAAGGAACTGCAAAGAATCCGCAAAACATCCATCGACGAAGTCCAAAAGGCGGGCGTGACCGTCGTGTTTCCTACCGCACCGTACTCCAAAACCGTACTTGTACTCAAGAAGCCCAAAACAGAAAGCAGCATCAGAAAGATTTTCGTTCCTAAAACGGTGGCAAAAATGCTCCGTGCGTGGAAAGAAAATCAGGAAGAAACAAAAGAAATGATGGCAGACGAGTATCATGACTATAATCTTGTCTTTGCCGGTCCATGCGGATTGCCGACGGAGCAATCCTCCATTGACGGTGCGTTGAAACGGCTGATTCGTGAGAATGACTTGCCGCCGATCGTGTTCCACAGCTTCCGTCATGCCAGCGTGACATACAAACTGCGGCTCAACGGAGGTGACATCAAGGCAGTGCAGGGAGACACCGGACACGCCCAATCGAAAATGGTGTCCGATGTATACTCCCACATTTTGGATGAGGGCCGCAAACACAATGCCCAACTGTTTGAGAAGGAATTCTACAATCCCGAAGCCAAAACCGAGGAAACGCCGAACCCCTCCGGCATCGACCCAGCGGTCTTGCAAAGGCTCCTTTCCAACCCTGAAACCGCAGCTTTTCTGGCGATGCTTGCGCAAAAAATGGAATAAGAAAGAACGGAGGCGGCAAAATAAATCTGCTGTCTCCGTGCTATTTTACATAGATGCACAACACGCATGACGCTTGCATTAGAAAATCGGGGTGATCCGCTGAATCGCGCGATTAGAAAAAAGCCGAGCGTCAAAAAACCTGCGCTCTTAGCACAGTTATTAGCATTAGCAGCCGGGGAACGCTCTGCGTTCATATGAGCTGAAGAGCCTTACGCTGGATTTGAGGCAAGATAGCAACGAATATTTGACTCAATAAGGACACTCCGCATGATGTGAAGTGTCCTTATTTTATACGGATAATGAACGCACAGAATCTACTATCGCTCGGATTGCCCAAATTAACTGCGGGAGCAGTGAGAGCAGAATCGCAACCGTTTTGCTACATCTATAAATGAAACAACGAGTAAGAAAGAACTTCAATCACCGCTTTTATTGGGCGCGGCGTTAATTAGCCTTACACCATTAACTAAAGCAAAGCAACAAATCTTTCCTTCAGTAAATTGCCGACCACGGGCATTATAGCGTTCTCCGCTGGCAGAAATGAATACTTGCTTTTTTGCTCTTGTTAGTGCTACATAGAACACGCATAGATCATCCAGCAGCGGTTCAACCATCTGGGTTGGGATATTTTGCGGTAGTCGACACCGAGCACCGCCTTGTGTCGATTTACTGGGGCATTCCCTGCAAATAAATGTAAACACCCATTGCTCAACATCACAAACGACTACATAATCCCACTCCAGACCTTTCGCACCATGAACGGTGGAGAGAATCACTCGTGAGTCAACATATTCCATTGCTTGTTTTAGCTGACGGTTTTCAAAAATGTCCAGTAACAGGGTGTACTTGTCTTCAGGAACAAGGTCTGCATAATCGATGGAAACTTTCTCCACAAGGGCATCAAGCAGCTTCAGCAGAGAATCTACTGTCTTACCTGTTGATGCTGCATATGCTGTCCTTACACTATCGGAGAACGCCGCCAGAGCCTTTTTATTTATGGCCTTTGACTTACCAAATCGCCTGATAAACATTTCTTGGCATTTGTTATGGAACTCAACATAATCCGAATCTTCGTCAGTAAACATTCCATAGAAGTATTGAATGCCATTCCTCGCAAGTTCAGCTTCTACGATTTCTGCATTTTTACTTCGATTTCGGAATAGAATTGCGATTTTTACATTCTCTTCTGCCAATAGATCTTGGACTTTGGCAACGACCTGCTCTGCTTCATCTTGTTGAGTTGTACCCCAAAATGCAGGAAGTTTTGCTACATCATCAGCTGCAATAGTTGGTGTAAAGCAAGATGCTGCATTGGCCCGGATGTTTTTATCTAACTTTAGCATATCAGGATTATTTTGGAAGCGATAGTTTTTTGAAAGTTCAACTTTTGTCATTCCATATTCGTCAACGACTTTTGACATAATGTCTGGAAGTGCACCTATGAACCCATATATCCGCTGCAATGAATCACCAAGAAAGAGTAATTGCGTCTGTTCAGAAATAACCGATTCAAGCAGTTTCCATGCTATACAGTTTGTGTCCTGAAATTCATCTACAACAATAAGCGGGTAGTAGCTCTGATAAAACTTTTTAACCTCCGTGTAATTTGTAAAAATCTCGAGCACAAATAAAATGATGGCATTGTGCGTGATGTAGTCAAGTGGAAGCAGCTTTTTAATAACAATGTCATTATATGCGTGGATCGTCTGAGCATCAGGAACACGAGCCTCTTTCACGTCAGTTTCTACAGCTTTGAGACTCTGAAGCTCTGCAGAAGTAAGTGTGGTTTTAAGGTTCGTCTGATTTTCAATATCGCTATCGCCGACTGCTCGAAAAAGATTAACATCCTTACGTAAAGCATCCGCAATAAGATATCCGTATTTTTTCAGTATGCCCTTACAGAAACCATGATAATTTGTGATTGTAACCTTTTCTCCGATTGACACGGGACTATTTTGCAAGCCAAGTAATGAGGGCAGTTTTCCTGCAACTTCTCGTTTAACTTTCAGAGCAGCATTGACACTGAAAGTAAGACCGAGAATTCGCTTTGGATTTGGAATTTGGCCAGACGCAAACAAGTAGGCAATCCGACTTATCATCGTAGTCGTCTTCCCATATCCAGCAGGCGCTTCAACCATTAGGCGCGGACTATCCGAGAAGATTACATCGAGTTGCCGTTCGTCACCTCCGTGTTGGGCAGTTATTTTTTCTTTGATTTCCACAAGATTAGCATCAGACATTTGCTGCTACCTCCTGTGCTTTCTGTATCGCGTTGCTGTAGCAGGCAGGGATGTTTTCCGCGGGAGTTGCATCGCCGATGATCCTGCCAAGAAGAACTCCTTTCTTTGCCATAAACCATGCTGAGAACATTCGGCAAAAATCCTCTTTATCATCATCGCTTACATCGCTCAGCTTTTTGGGAGTATAACCTGTTATATCAATGCCCATTTTCCTGAAGTGGTTCCGGACAAAATTTGTGTCTAAAGAAACGGAACATGCGTTGCTATCCATATCAAGCGCGATTTTTCTAACCAGCTCGGTTTTACCGGCAGCAAAAAGTGTTTTTACTATCTCTATCTCAAAGCACAGTTCTGTTGTAAAAAACTCATCAGGAGCAGCAGCATGGCCGTCCTTAACATCACCGTCGTAAATAGCCACACTTGGAATTGCAAAAAATGTAAACAACTGGCGTAGAGGCTTTATTGAGTTTTGACCCCGTGCATTAATGACACAGATTCCGTAATCATCCAGCGAAATGCCTAACTTTTCAGCAAATTTGTGAATGCAGCCGTATTCCGTCTCACCTTCAATCAAGAGCGTACACTTAGCATAGAATGCTTCTTTAATCTCAGGGAAGTGCATAATGAGATGTTTTTCAGTTTCAGTTTTAATTCGCCCATCGTTGTTAGTTCCTGCAATTGGGCGGAGTGCATAGCCGCTAATAACTGCTGTTTTATCTTGATTTTTATAGAATCGAATAAGGTTACGGTAATCCCCAATCAGAGCGTCTGTTGAATGTGTAACGATTATTAATTGACCACTAATTCCATCCACATTAAACAGCATTTTTAAAAGATCCACAAACTCTGCGTCTTTGTTACAAAGGATTCGCTTGTAGTAGCCGATCAGCGACCGCTGAAGATATGGATGAAGATGAACTTCTGGTTCGTCAATCGATAAGATAAGCGGTAGCAGTTTCTTCCCGTCAGAATTGGTATACAAGAGATCTTCAAACAAAACAGATTTATTCTTATACAACTCCATTATCTGGCACAGAATATTCATGGATGCCATTGCCATATACTGAACACCGCTTCCGGTGGATTCAATTTTTCTGGTTCCGTCCGATAAGTAAAAAAGTCTGGTCAGCATTTCAGTGGAATCTGGAGACACAGTCGCCTTTATTGAGTAGTCTCGAAAACTTCGGATTTTCTCAAGGTATCCGTTAATGAACTCCATTAGACTGTCTACCTGTGTAGTGTCCAAAAAAGCATGTGCCACACCATCATCGAACCGTTTAATTATTGTGCTTATCAATAGCCCGGCACCTTTTTGAGTGTCTAGACGCAACTCTTTGCTTGGAACAGCGGTAGTCTCGTATTTGAGAAAGTTGAGTTTACGCAATTGTCGGGGAGGAATACTCTCGTTAGAGTCTGCACTAACAATGGTCAGATATGCGTCCCTGACTGTTTGATGATACCGTATTTTCAGCAAAGAAGCATCCTCAGGCGAAAAGTTGTCGCCAAAAAAGCCTTGCTCATTTGGCAGAAGCTTGATGTCAAGTTCGACCTCGATTGGCTTTTCTGGGTCGGCAAAATCTTTTTCGTCAAAGCCCTTACCGTTGCAAACCGTAGCTAACAGCGATAAGAAGTTGCTTTTGCCAAGGTTGTTTTCCCCGATGATATAGTTACACTCAGGATTAAAAGTAACTTCAATTCCATCAATGTTCCTGTAGTTGTTCACTTTTACACAGGATATTCTCATAGGTACCTCCTCGGAGTGTATAACTCCCAACTGTTACCAACAGGTCCAAGATTAAGCCTTGCCTTAATTAATGGATCACTGCTGATTAGTGAATCTTATTACGATTAGGTGGACTCGGCAATACAGGAAAGCGCCTATTGTTCTAATAGCTTATATCCCCAATGCCCGCCTTCACGGTATTTGACGAGTTTTCCCTCTGCGGTCAAACCCGCAAGAATCCGATTAGCTGTAGCCGCTGAAACGCCGCACAGCGCACGGACATCTGCGTTCATGATATACGGATGTGTCGCCAGGAACTTCTCGATCTGCTTCCACCGCATCGTTGCCTTATCTGTCGCTCCATCGCTCACTGCATCACTCTCGCTGATGGCGTCAATGAGCGATGCTTTAATGGATGAAAGCATAAACTCTATAAATACTGTGGATTCTCCGGCGTCATTGGAAGTATTGATGGCTGCGTAATACTCCTCCTGACGGTCATGGATGATGGATTCCACTGGTAGCCAGGCAAAGGCTGGGTTCCATTTGGAAAGCAACAGCGTATGCCACAGACGGCCCACACGGCCGTTTCCATCCGCAAAGGGGTGGATCAGTTCAAACTCATAATGGAACACACAGCTGCGGATCAGCATATGCACATCGCTGTTTTTCACCCAGTCCAGCAGCTCCATGACTAAATCCGGGACATACTGCGGCAACGTCCCAAAATGCAGGACACGCCCTTCCTGATCTACAACACCCACAGGCCGGGTACGGAACATTCCTGACTCATCCACCAATTCTCGTGTCATAATGCCGTGAGCGGTCAGCAGATCATCTACAGAGCAGGGGTCCAGCTCGTCCAGCCGCTCGTAAATCTCATAGGCATTCTTGACCTCTGCTATATCCCTGGGTGGAGCCAAGACATGCTTACCGTTGAGGACTGCAGTTACCTGTTCCAAGCTGAGTGTATTCTGTTCAATGGCCAGGGAGCCGTGGATGGTACGAATACGATTGCTCCGGCGCAGAGTAGGGTTGCCGGATAACTGATTCGTTGACGTGAGCCTGCCTACCAGCTCGGCAATCTCCGCAACAGAATCAATGATCGTATTCGTGATTTCAAAGGGTGGCTTTTTGTTTTTCATAACATCCTCGCATATCTCTAAACTGCCAATATTGTACCAACTACTGGTCTAAAAATCAAGACATCGCTCATTTCATCAATCAAATATAGCATAAAAAGCGCAGAGGTGGCAAAAGCATTTTTGTGTCTCCGTGCTATTTTACATAGATGCACAACACGCATGACGCTTGCATTAGAAAATCGGGGTGATCCGGTAAACCGTTCGATTAGAAAAAAGCCGGTTTTGATTAGAAGAAATCGCCCTTTCTTCTAATCGCAATTAGAAAGAAAACGGCCAGGAAGTCATCTGACTTTCTGACCGCTTTGGCACCCCCTGGGGGAATCGAACCCTCATCTAGCCTTTAGGAGAGGCTTATTCTATCCATTAAACTAAGGGGGCAAATGACTGTATTTTGCTATTATTTCGGTAAAATCCGAACTTTTTTTGTGTTTCTCGTTTTAGGGAATCGGAGGATATGGCGCTGATTTGCCGTGCGGCACCTTCTCAAAATGCTGCGTATGATACGCCGGCGCTCGTTGTCACTAATGCACTTTTGGGGCAGTAGGCGTTTGGTTAACCGAAAACTTAGGAGGCGAATGCTCTATCCAACTGAGCTACGGGGGCATATTTGAAGCGGTTGAGCGGGGCTGCACGAGGGCGGAGCGCCCTCGCAATGAGGCGATCGGAGTGCCGGCAGGGGGGCGCGTCAGGGATAGTATGCGCTGCAGTCGGGGGTGCCTGCACGAGATTGCCACGTCGCTGCGCTCCTCGCAATGACATGGAGGGGCTGCACGGGGGCGGCTGACAGAGCGTTCCTGCGGGTTTTGACGAAGTGCGTGTAAGGCGGCGGGGGCATATCCCCCCGCCCTACAGATTTGCAAGAAATGTTCGCCGGAGATCAGAAGGGGCTGTCGGTCGGGCGGGTGGAGTCGAAGAGGCTTTCGGCCTTCTCCGGGATCAGCTCGCCCTTCATGCACGCGACGAACTGGCCGTGGCTCATCGTCTCGTGCGCGAGCAGGAACTCCGCGACCTCGTGCAGCTTGGCAAGGTTGTCGCGCAGGATCTGCGTGCAGCGGGCGTAGGCGGCGTCGACGACCTTCTTCATCTCGGCGTCGATGGCGCCGGCGGTCTGCTCGGAATAGGATTTGGTGCGCTCATAGTCGCGGCCGACGAAAATCTCGCCGTCATCATCGTAGCTCACGGCGCCGAGGGCATCGCTCATGCCGTATTTGGCGATCATGTCGCGGGCCAGACGCGTGGCGCGCTGCAGGTCGTTCGACGCGCCGGTGGAGATGTCGTCGAAGATGATCTGCTCCGCGACGCGGCCGCCCAGCAGGGCGACGATCTCCTCGCGCATCTGGTTGCGCGTGAGGTGGCTGTGTTCCTCCTCCGGCAGGCTGACGGTCATGCCGAGGGCGTTGCCGCGCGGGACGATCGTGATCTGGTGGACGGGGTCCTGCGTGGGCAGGAAGTACATGGCCACGGCGTGGCCTGCCTCATGGAAGGCGGTGATGCGCAGATCCGCCGGGATCTTGACGCGGCTCTTTTTCTCCGGGCCGGCGATGACCTTGAGGATGGCGCTTTCGAGCGTGGGCATGGTGATGACGTGCGGCTCCTGCCGCGCGGCAGTCAGCGCCGCCTCGTTGAGCAGGTTGGCAAGATCCGCGCCGGTGAAGCCGCTCGTTGCGCGGGCGATGACCTTGAGGTCGACGTCGTCGGCCAGGAGCTTATCCTTCGCGTGGACGCGCAGAATCTCCTCGCGGCCCTTGACGTCGGGCGGGTTGACATAGATCTGGCGGTCGAAGCGGCCGGGACGCAGCAGGGCGGGGTCGAGGATGTCGCGGCGGTTCGTCGCGGCCATGACGATGACGCCCTCGTTGCTGCCGAAGCCGTCCATCTCCACAAGAAGCTGGTTGAGCGTCTGCTCGCGCTCGTCGTGTCCGCCGCCGAGACCGGCGCCTCTGTGGCGGCCGACGGCGTCGATCTCGTCGATGAAGATGATCGACGGAGCGCCCTTCTTCGCCTGCTCGAACAGGTCGCGCACGCGGCTGGCGCCGACGCCGACATACAATTCGACAAAATCAGAGCCGGAGATCGACAGGAACTGGACGTTCGCCTCACCGGCGACGGCCCTGGCGATGAGGGTCTTGCCCGTGCCCGGAGGGCCGACGAGCAGGACGCCCTTCGGGATCTTCGCGCCGACGGCGCGGTATTTCTGCGGGTCGCGGAGGAAGTCGACGATCTCCTCCAGCTCGGCCTTTTCCTCGTCTGCGCCGGCGACGTCCGCGAAGGTGACCTTCTTTTCGCCGCTGCCGACGCGGAAATTCGCCTTGCCGAACTTCATCGCGCCGTTGCCGCCGCCGTTTGCGCGGGCCAGCAGGAAGTAAAGCGCGAAGATCATCAGCGCGGAGATGATGAGATAGGGCAGCATCTCCAGATACCACGGCGTGGGCTGGACGGGCACGAAGTTATAGCTCTCAATGATGCCCTCGCGCTGCTGCCGCTCGTAGACGCCGGAAAGGTCATCGACGAAAATATCCACCGAGGCGAGCTCATGGCGCAGCTCGACCGTGCCGTTATCGGTGCGAACCTTGAGAGTCAGCTCGCCGCTGTCCCAGACGAAGGACTCGACCTTTTCCTCCAAAAAGAGGGTGCGCATCTCGGAATAGGTGATCTCGTTGTCGCGCTTGCTGTTCATCAGGCTGGAGAGCGCCAGCATAGCGACAAGCATCACGAGGAAGAAGAACACGAAACTGAATCGTTTGGACGGATTATTCAAAGCGGGACTCCTTTATTTGGAATAGACCTCCGGCTTCAGCACGCCCACGAAGGGAAGGTTACGGTAGAATTCCTTGTAATCCAGTCCGTAGCCGACGACAAATTCGTTCGGAATGGTGAAGCCGATATAGTCCGCGGTGATGTCGACGCGGCGGCGCTCCGGCTTATCGAGCAGCGTGCAGATCTTCAGAGAGGCCGGCTCCATGCTCAGCAGGCGTCTTTTGACGAATTCCAGCGTCAGGCCGCTGTCAAGGATGTCCTCTAAGATGATGACGTGACGGCCGTGGATGTCCGTGGAAATGTCCTTGAGCAGGCGGACGTTGCCGCTGGTGGAGGTGCCGGAGCCGTAGGACGAGACTGCCATGAAGTCATACTGGCAGCGGATCGGCGTGGCCCGCACCATATCCGTAAAGAAATTGACGACGCCCTTGAGAACACCGACGAAGATCGGCTCCTTGTCGGCGTAGTCCGCGGCGAGCTGCTTGCCCAGTTCGGTGATCCGCTCCTGAAGCTGTTTCTCGGAAATCAGAACGCGCTCGATGTCTTGAAGCATAGTGCATCTCCTCTTTTTCTATATAGATTCTATTTGAATGATCACGGCGGGCTCTCCCGCCGCGGGGATATACCGCGCATCCGCACCGATGCCCGCAACGGCCAGCACGTCGCTGCCGCCGGCAAGCACCGCCGTCACGCCGCGCTGCGCACGAGGGATGTGCCGCTCGATGAACAGCTTTTTCAGCGTTTTTGTGTGTACGCCGTCGGTGGACATTCTGTCTCCCGTCCGGCGCGGGCGCAGGATGCTTTGCGTTATCATATCATATTTTATTGCAAAACGGAACGGGGTATTTGCAATTTTTTCGAAATTTTCCGCGATCTCGCAGGTGATCCTGAGACCGGGGACGGGCAGGAGCGTCTCGCCGGGGACGGACAGCGGCGTTTCGGGGAAGGTCTCCGGCGACGGGCGCATCAGCTCGATGCCGTCGTAGCGGCGGCGGGCGATGACGCCGCCCGGCAGGTCGCACTGCGCCGAGGGGTCGGGCGAGACGAGCAGCGCCTGCAGCGCGGAAATGTGGGCAAAGGACACGTCCTGCGGCAGGAGGCGGCGCGTCATCAGACGCAGCGCCCGGCGCTGCAAGACCGGCGGGGCCTCGCGCAGCGGCGCACAGGCGAAAACGCCGTTTTCCTCCCGCAGCAGCGCGGCGGCAAGCTCGTCGAGGTAGGCGTCCTCCTCGCGCAGCAGGCGCGATTGCGTGGTCAGGTGTTCGGAAAATCGCGGCGAAAGTACGCGCAGCTCCGGCATGACGCGGCGGCGCAGGCGGTTGCGCGTGCAGAATTCCTCGGCATTGGTCGAATCCTCGACCCACGCGATGTTTTCCGCACGCAGAAACGCGGCGACCTGTTCGCGCGTGACGGACAGAAGCGGACGCACGATGCTGCCCCGGAGCGGTGGGATGCCGCAAAGCCCGCGCAGGCCGCTGCCGCGCAGCAGGTGCAGCAGCACCGTCTCGGCGTTGTCATCGGCGGTGTGCGCCGTGGCGAGCTTGTCGCAGGGAAGCGCCTGCAAAAAGGCGTAGCGGCATTCGCGGGCGGCTTCTTCGACGCTTTTTCCGTGTACGGCGGCGTACTTGGCGACGTCGGCGCTGCCGACGGTCAGGGCGATGCCGCGCCCGGCGCAGAAGGCGCGAACGAACGCCTCGTCGCGGTCGGCTTCCGCGCCGCGCAGGCGGTGGTTGAAGTGCGCGGCGGCGACGGTGATGCCCAGCTCGGCCTGTAAAGAATGCAGACACCACAGCATCGCCATGGAGTCTGCACCGCCGGAGAGCGCACAAACCACCCGGTCTCCCGCCGAAAACAGCCCTGCCTCCCGGCAGTAGCGGGCGACCTCAGCCTTCATTGTGGCGCCACTCCCTGTCTGCGAAGGTGGTGAACTGCGGGAGCCATTGCAGCTCGACCGTGCCGGTCTCGCCGTGGCGGTTCTTTGCCACGATGCACTCGGCGACGTTCTGCTTCTCCGTCTCCTTATTATAATAGTCCTCGCGGTAGAGGAAGAGCACCTCGTCCGCGTCCTGCTCGATGGCGCCCGACTCGCGCAGGTCCGAGAGCATCGGGCGCTTGTCCTGACGGCTTTCGTTCGCACGCGAGAGCTGCGACAGGCACAGAACCGGCACGTTCAGCTCCTTTGCCATGATCTTGAGCGAACGCGAGATGTCCGAGACGACCTGCTGGCGGTTTTCGCCGCCGTAGGTGTTCTTTGAACCGGAGGAGGTCATGAGCTGGAGGTAGTCGATCACGACGAGCGCCAGATCGTCGATGCGGCGGCAGATGGCGTTCATCTCCGCGACGGTGACGGAGGGGTTGTCGTCCACGCGCAGGTCGGTCTGCGAAAGCGCCGACGAGGCAATGCCGATCTTGCCCCATTCGTCCACGGTGAGCTGGCCGGTGGTGAGCTTTTTGTTGTCGACGAAGCTCTCGTTGGCAAGCAGACGCGTGACGAGCTGCTGCTTGGACATTTCCAGCGAGAAGAACGCGACGGTCTTCTTGGGGTATTTTTTTGCGACGTTCAGCGCAATGTTCAGCGCCATCGAGGTCTTGCCCATGCCGGGACGGGCGGCAAGGAGCATCAGGTCGGTCTTGTTCAGGCCGCTGATGAATTTGTCGAGGTCGCGCAGACCCGTCGAAATGCCGGAGATCTCGCTGCCCGATTCGGAAAGCTCCGTCAGGCGGTCGAAAACCTTCAGAAGGATCGTGCCGACGTGCTCGAGCGACTCGTTCGTGTTGCCGCGGCGCAGGGCATAGATCTGCTTTTCCGCGGCCTCGAGCATATCCTGTGCGCTGCCCGCACCGTCGTAGACCGTGTCGAGAATGTTCGACGCGGCATCCGTCAGCTTGCGCAGCAGGGACTTGTCCCGGACGATCTGGGCGTACTGCTTGACGTTTGCAGCCGTGGGCGTGATCTCCATGAGCTGCATGATGTATTTGGTCGAATTCTGCTCGTCGTAGACACCGCGCTCGCGCATTTTGTCGAGGACGGTGACCGGGTCGATGACCTGCGAGTAGCTGAACATCTCGTAGATCGTCTCGTAGATGTCGCGGTTGGTTTGCAGATAGAAGTCGTCGGGGCGCACCATGCCGATGACGTCGTTGACGCAGCGGCTGTCGATGAGCATCGAGCCGAGGACGGATTGCTCCGCCTCCAAAGAGTGCGGCGCCTGCCGGCCGAGAATGTCCTCCATGGGTGTGTCCCTCCTTTGATGGAAAGTGAATGGCGGGCTAAGGGCTAAGAGTGAATGGTGAATGACTGTGGTGTTCGCTTGCGCGAACGGATTTGAAATTGTGCGAAGCACACCTAAGTCATTCACCCTTAGTCCTTAGCCCTTAGTCGATTTTGATTGCCACGGCTTGCTGCGCAAGCCTCGCAATGACATGGATCGGGGTTACAGCTCCTCGATTTTGAGCTTGAGGTCGGCGGTGATCTCGTAGCCGAGCTTGCACTTGACGGTGTATTCGCCGACGGTCTTGATCTGCTCGTCGAGGACGATCTTGCGCTTGTCGAGCGTGATGCCGTGCTCCCTTTGCAGGGCGTCCGCGATCTCCTGCGTCGTGACCGAGCCGAACAGACGGCCTGCACCGCCGCCCTTTGCCTTGACGGTGACGGTCATGTTCTTCATGCGCGTGGCGATGGCAAACGCCTCCTCGCGCTCGCGCTGGCGCTTTTCCTGCTGCGCCTTGTCGGTCATGCGCATGGTGTTGACGTTGTCGGCGGTCGCCTCGACTGCCAGCTTACGCGGCAGCATATAGTTGCGGGCGTAACCGTCGGACACCTCGATCATCTGTCCGCGCTTGCCCTTGCCCTTGATGTCCTGCTGTAGAATTACTTTCATGGGATGACCTCCTGAATCAGTGAATAGAGAATAGTGAATTGTGAATCGTGAACAGTGAACCGCCGCCGGTCGCGATAGACGGTTGTAGGGATGGGGTATACCCCTCCCTGTTGAATCAGCGGCTCTGTCATCGCGTGCAAGGCACGCTCGCCAATCGCCTTGATTCTGCCACTCCTTTTTGCTCGCTTCATCCGCCACAGGCGGCGCTCGCAAACGTCCCCGTCCGCGAAGCGGCGGACAGCGGAGACGACCGGATTTGTACGCAATCGGTAGTTCCTGCACCGGCGGGGACATGTCCCCGCCCTACAATACAAATCCGTTTGCGTAAGCAAACACCACAGTCATTCGCCCTTAGTCCTTAGCCCTTAGTCAAAAACGGTAGTGCCTGCACGCGGGACGCCGGGGACGGCGTCACCTACGGGGTCTATCGAAGGTGCCTGCACGCGGCGGGGACATGTCCCCGCCCTACAGAGATAAACGGAGAACGTTATTGCTCGAAGAAGCGGTCGATGGACTTGACCAGCTCGTCGAGGGTCTCGGCGACGGTCTTGTTCCTGACCTGCGCACCGGCGGTCGCCGCGTTGCCGCCGCCGCCGAGCGGCTCCAGGATCACCTGCACGTTCGCCTCGCCGATGGAACGCGCGGAGATGATCGTCTGCGTGTCCTGCGGGTAGAGGACGAAGGACGTCTCGATGCCCGAAATGTTCAGAAGCTCGTCCGCCGCCTGCGCCGCGATCGTGCGCGTGGCGGTATAATCCAGCGCGGCAATGGCGATCTTCTGCCTGTAAAGCCGGGCGTTCTGGATGATCTTATACCGCGCGACGGTCGAGGACAGGTCGTTCTGGAACAGCTTTTTCACCGCGACGGTGTCCGCGCCGATGCGGCGCAGGAAGGCGGCTGCCTCGAAGGTGCGGCTGGACGTGCGGACGCCGAAATTCTTGGTGTCGAGCACGATGCCGGCCAGCAGCGCCGCCGCCTCGTTCGTCAGAATGTCCGACGCGTCGAGCGCGTACTGCAAAAGCTCCGTGACCAGTTCCGAGGCCGACGACGCGAACGGCTCGTGCAGGTTCAGCACCGGCTGCTCGATATAGTCCGCGGCGCGGCGGTGGTGGTCGATGACGACCACGCGGCGGATGGACTCCAAAAGCGGCTTGCACTCGACCTGGTCGGGACGGTTGGTGTCCACGACGATCAGCAGGCTCTTGCTGTCCGCCGCCAGAAGCGCCTCCTGCCCGGAGATGAAGCAATCGGTGTATTCGGGCATGGCGCACAGCAGCGACAGCAGCGACTCGGCGGCGTTGGCCTCGCGGTCGATGACGACGTTGACCTTCTTGCCCTTTCTGCGGCACAGGCAGCAGATGCCCGTGGCTGCGCCGATGGCGTCCAGATCCGCCATCTTATGCCCCATGACGAACACGCGGCTCGACTGGACGATCAGCTCCGACAGGCTCGACGCCATGACGCGGGATTTGACCTTCGTGCGGCGCTCGGTGGTCTTGTTGCGGCCGCCGAAGAAGGTGAAATCGTAGCGGTCCTTGATGACGGCCTGGTCGCCGCCGCGCGAGAGCGCCATTTCGATGGACAGGGCGGCGAAATTATAGTCCTCGCGGAAGTCCACGCCGTCCTTGCCGATGCCGATGGACACCGTCGCGGCGATGCCCGCCGGATTTGTCACGGTGCGCATCGTCTCCAAAAGGGAGAATTTCTCCTCCGCCATGCCCGCAAGATCCTTCGCCTCAAACAGCAGAAGGTAGCGGTTGCGCTCCAGCTTGCGCAGCAGACCGCCGTAACGGTCGGCCCACTCGTTGATCTTCGTGTTGATCTCGGCGTTGAGGCCGGAGATCGTCGCGTCGGGCAGGTTGTTCATCAGCTCGTCGTAGTTGTCGACCAGCACGATGGACACCATCGGACGCGAGCGGATGTATTCGTCGCGCACCTGCAAAAGCTCGGTCAGATCCTGCAAATAGAGCATTCCCAGCACGACGCCGGAGCGGTTGTCCGTGCCCGGCAGCACCGAGCCCGTTACGCGGAAGCGGCGGCCGCGATAGCGCAGATCCTCCGGCCGCTCGGTCTTGCCCGCCGTGAGCCAGTCCGTCGTCAGGCCGGGCAGCAGCTCGGAGATATTCTGCGCGTCGAGCGTGTCGCGCACCTGCGTCAGGTCGGCAAAGCGCTTGTTATACCACAGCAGCTCGCCGTCGTTGAGCTGGACGAGGGCGACCGGAAAGGGTACCTCGCCGTCGGACGAACGGCGGAGCATTTCGTTGGTCGTGCGCACATACTCCGCCAGCGCACGGCGGCGGCGCACGGCGTAGATGCGGTAAAGCGCGAACAGCAGCGCCGAGACGGCTGCCTCGCCCAGCGCGAGATAATACTGCCGCAGCAGCAGCGCAGCCAGACAGAACAGGCCGAGCACGATGAAATACGCCGCCATGCTCGGCTGCGTCAGCCGCCGGTAGGTTTTGTTCATAGGAATGACCCCCTAAAGCAAGGAGATGATCGGTGTGTATGGTTCTTATTATTATATCAGAGGATCCCGCTTTTTTCTACTGTTTCTTTCCGGGATTTTCCCCGATTTCAAAAAAATGTATACTTTGCGGGAATTGTGTGATATACTATAAAATAGGATCGTGTGTTTTACAGGGCGGACGGAGGTGCCGTTGCCCTGCGCCGCGCTGCGGTTTTTATATTTTACTTATTCTATACTGCAAAAGGAGTTGTCATACATTGGCAGAAAAACTGAAAATTATCTCTCTGGGCGGCCTGAATGAGATCGGCAAGAACATGACCGTCCTGGAGTACGGAAAGGATATGATCGTGGTGGACTGCGGCCTCGGCTTCCCCGAGGACGATATGTACGGCGTTGACCTGGTCATTCCCGACGTTACCTATCTTGCGAAAAACCAGAAGAAGCTGCGCGGCTTCTTCATCACCCACGGCCACGAGGACCACATCGGCGCCCTGCCCTACGTTCTGCAGGCCGTCAATGCGCCCGTCCACGCCACGCCGCTGACCCTCGGCCTCGTCAAGCTCAAGCTGGAGGAGCACGACCTCGTCGCCAAGACCCAGCTCGTCACCCACAAGCCCGGCGACGTCGTCAAGGCCGGCTGCTTCACCGTCGAATTCATCCACGTCAACCACTCCATCGCCGACGCCGTCGCCTTTGCCATCAAAACCCCCGTCGGCACGGTCATCATGACCGGCGACTTCAAGATCGACCCGACCGCGGAGGACGGCATGACCGACCTCGGCCGCTTCGGGATGCTCGGCAAGGAGGGCGTCTACGCCCTTCTGATGGACTCGACCAACGTCGAGCGGCAGGGCTACACTCCGTCGGAATCCATCGTCGCCGAGGGCCTCGATCGCCACTTCAAGGGCTGCAGGAGCCGCATCATCGTGACCACCTTCGCCTCGAATATGCACCGCATCCAGGCCGTCCTCGCCATCGCCCACCGCAACGGACGCAAGGTCGCCGTCACGGGCCGGAGCATGGAGAACATCCTCAAGGTCGCAACGGAGCTGGGCTACCTGAACATCCCCGAAGGCACTCTGGTTGACATAAATCAGATCAAGTCCCTCCCGAAGGACAAGATCGTCATCGTCTCAACCGGCTCGCAGGGCGAAAATATGTCCGCCCTGTACCGCATGGCCTTCTCCTCGCACCGGCAGGTCGAGATCCAGCCCGGCGACAAGGTCATCATCTCCGCCTCCGCCATCCCCGGCAACGAAAAGGCCGTCTCACGCATCATCAACGAGCTGTACCGCAAGGGCGCCGAGGTCATCTATGACAAGTTGGAGGGCCTGCACGTCTCCGGCCACGCCTGCTGCGAGGAGCTGAAGATCATCCACGCGCTGACCAAGCCGCGCTTCT
>JAEDOK010000022.1 GCA_016302005.1 Oscillospiraceae bacterium
AAGAACGAGCTTCAAGAGTTAGAAATGCAACTCATAAGATAAGTCAAAGGACCGACAAATTCCAATTTGACAAACTGATTAGCATAGTTTCAGTCCTAAAAGAGAGTTTCACTTCCCGCTTAATAGTTTCATTTTTTGAGTGAAACCAAATGAAACCTTTTGAAACCGTATCATTATTATCAAACTAATTCAAAAAAGCAATGCTGCTTTGCATTCGCAAGGAGGCAAAACCATGTGCTATATTCTTTACGGCGCGGTCAATCGGGAGATCGACGCAAGTGATTTGGAACGCATCACAAAATCATCTGACTTCACCTTCCGCAAGGGGACAAAGCACGATGTTAAGATGTGCGTCATCGGAAATGCGTATGACTACCGCGTGACCGATTGGGTCTGTGACTGCGATTTTCCGGTCGGCGCAAAGGATCCGGAGCGGCCCGAGCTGAAGGAGCTTGCAGCAGTGCTGAACGCCCTTCGTTCCGCGCGGAATGCAAAGTGCGTGTATCTCTGCAAGACATGGGCAGGAACCCGAAACAAAACGGAAGAAACGGTTTCCATAGAGGCGCTTGACCTCCCCGCTTTCCTTGCCGATATGAAGCTGAACTGCCTGTACCGCATCGACCTCTCTCCGGCGACCGCGTAGGGTCCCTCCTCCGCATGTAAAAATTTTTTTGCCGTCGGTCGCTTGACTTCCTCGGGGGAATCAGCTATAATAACAGTACAGCGTGTAGCATGACTGCGTAAATCCGGTTGTTGCTACGCGTTTTTATTTTCGGCGTCATGTTTCGTCGGTGACCGCCGGAGGGAGGTGAGCGAATGAAACGAGTGAAGGCAGCGTGCATCTGCCAGACGCTGCATTTCATGCGCAAGGAGGAGCTTGGGCAGACGGAAGCGTCGGTGCAGGAGGAGGTCGAGCGCTATAAGCAGTCTCTCGACAGAAGCCGTACACAGTACAAAATTTTGGAAGAGACGTTGCAGCCGGACGGCTCCGTCATTCTGAAGCTGAAGAAACAATATAATCAGAGTCCGGTCGGGGAATATTTCAACTGACCGCAGAAACAAGCGTGTAGCGAAAGCGTAAATCCGGCTTTTTGCTGCACGCTTTTTTTGCGCCGTATGGAAAAAAACGACGGGCTTTTTGATACTAAAAACCGATTAAAATATTCATTTCAATCGGTTTTCAACGCCGTTCCGGCGTTGCATTTTCGCGATGATAAGGTAAGCATCGCGAAAATATGTCTCATACCAATCACGATATCGCAATTAAAATGTGCTTTGCACATTTTAATTGGTGATTGGTATGAAAAATCAATTATTTGGAGGAAAAACCCTTGGAGCAAAAGTCAAATCTTTTTTTGGAAACGGAAATAATCGGCAAGCTGATGCGGAAATACGCAATCCCCTGCATCATTTCCCTGCTTGTCGCCGCATTGTACAACATCGTTGACCAGATCTTTATCGCAAACGCGTCCTATCTCGGCTCCTACGGCAACGCCGCCAATACGGTCGTGTTCCCGCTGACCGTGGTAGCCCTCGCCATTGCCGTGATGATCGGAGACGGCTGCTGCGTCTTTGTCAGCATCAGCCTCGGCGCAAACAAGAAGGACGACGCGCACAAGAGCATCGGCAGCGCCGTTTTGCTCTGCGTAATCAGCGGTGTCGTTCTGACCGCAGTCTACCTGATCTTTCAGGAAGGCATTCTAACTCTGTTTGGCGGACGGGTCAACGAGGAGACCTTCCGCTGCGCAAAGGAATATTTCTTCTGGATCACCCTCGGTGTCCCCTTCTATATGTTCGGGCAGGCGATGAATCCGATCATCCGCTCGGACGGCAGTCCCAAATTCGCGATGGTATCCACGCTGGCGGGCGCTGCGGTCAACATCGTGCTGGACCCGATTTTCATCTTCGTATTCCGCTGGGGCATGATGGGCGCTGCGGTCGCGACGATCCTCGGGCAGATCGTGACAGCGGCACTGGCAATCTGGTATCTGTTCCATATGAAGGCAGTCAAGCTGGAAAAAAGCAGCTTCCGCCTCCACGGCAAGCTTGCCGCAAGATACCTGCCGCTGGGCATTTGCAGCTTCCTTTCGCAGATCTCTTTGGTCGCCGCAATGGCTGCGATCAACAACATGATCCGCAAATACGGCGCGCTGGATGAGATCTTCTCGCAGGAGGCGTATTCGCAGATTCCGATGGCAGTGGTCGGTATCGTGATGAAATTCTTCCAGATTGTGATTTCCATCGCGGTCGGCATGGCGGCAGGCTGCATTCCGATTGTCGGGTACAACATCGGCGCGAATCGCAAGGATCGCGCGAAGAGCCTGTTCACGCGCCTGTTGATCGCGGAGGCTGTGGTCGGCGCAGTCGCGCTGTTTATCGTAGAGGTGTTCCCGCGTCAGCTCATCGGCATTTTCGGTGCCGCAAACGAAAGCGTCTATTACACCGATTACGCAATCAAGTGCTTCCGCATTTACCTGTGCATGATGGTCTTTGCCACGGTGAATAAGGCGACCTTTATCTATTTGCAGTCCCTCGGCAAGGCATTGACCTCCACCGTCTTGTCCATGGTGCGTGAGGTCGTCTTCGGCGTCGGCTTTGCGCTGCTGCTGCCGCGGTTCTTCGGGCTGGACGGCGTACTCTACTCCATGCCGGTATCAGATGTGCTTACCTTCATCCTTTCCGCGATCGTTATCGTTTATACCAATCACCAATTAAAATGTGCAAAGCACATTTTAATTGCGATATCGTGATTGGTATGAGACATATTTTCGCGATGCTTACCTTATCATCGCGAAAATGCAACGCCGGTACGGCGTTGAAAACCGATTGAAATGAATATTTTAATCGGTTTTTAGTATTACACCTATAAGACACTCAAATCCGACCCGAAGGAGGAGGCAGCGAAATGATGTGCATTACCGCCGGTCGTCCGTTCTGCAGCGGCGCGTCCGGAACGGAAGCCTGCGGGAAATATGCTCGCTGCGCTTATGCCGGAGCCATCTTCAAATAGATTTCTCGTAATTTTCAAAATCCGTTCACAACTTCGCAGGGAAGCCATGGTATGATGATAACAGAAAACAGGACGCCCCGAGTTTCGGATATGTGGGCGCCGATGCCGTGGAAATATCTGCGGATAAGCCGACGGCGCACCTGCGTGACAATATCCGGTTCTGTTTTGTGCATCCCCGTTGAACGCATTCTTCTTTTCATACTGTGAACCGACACAAACACTTTTTCCTTTCTTTCATGCCCCTATCAAAGCAAAAATTCCACACAAAACGCAAGAGACGCATCGCGTTTTGTGTGGAATCCTTTTTATGTGCTTGTCGGGATCATTCCCATATGCGCAAACCGATCTGCAAGGACGCATCGTCCTCGCAGATCGGTTGATTTTTTTATTTACAGATACGCCTTGATCGCCTCAGTCGCCTTGGCAGGGTCTTCAGAGACGACGATGGTAAAGGAGAGATCGTTCGCCTTGCCGAATTGATCGCACCACAGCACGAAGTCCTCGACCTCGGCGACATCAGCGTTCTTCACGAGCTTATAGAAGCTGTCAATAAAAATATGGCTGATGTCAAAGTTGCCCGCGTGCAGACCGCTGATGAAGCCCTTCAGGAAGGTCAGCGAGCCCATCATGTACTCCTGATAGTCGATCAGGCGAACGCGGATGTCAATATCATAACGCAGCTTGGTGCCCTTTTCGATACAGACCATGCTGCCGGTTTCGTTCTTCACGGATTCGTTGATGTCTTGGATCAACTGCTTGGTCTTGCCGGAACCTTTCAGTCCCATAATTAACTTAACCATAGGAAATTCCTCCTTTGTATTGGTAATTCTATTGTATCAAGTTTTTTCCGTTTTTGCAAGCATGCGGGAAATTTTAACAAAAAATCCATATCCGCCGTTCCGCGCAATGACACAGGAAAACTACCCTTCTTGTCATTGCGAAGCCGGTGCGCACACCGGTCGTGGCAATCTCAGGCTGTAGGTTTGTACGCACTCCGTTGTTCCTGCACAGGATTGCCACGTCGCTTCGCTCCTCGCAATGACATAATTGGCTACCCTCTTTATCATTGTGAAACCGGTGCGCACACCGGCTGTGGCAATCTCGTGTAGGTATTTACGAATCAATACCCCGGCTTGCCGAGGAGCTTGAACATATTTCTCTTATAGAACTCCACGCCGGGCTGGTTGAACGGGTTCACGCCGAGCATATACGCCGAGATGCCGCAGGACAGCTCGAAGAAATAGAACAGCTCGCCGAGGGTGTCCGCATCGACCTCATCGGTCTGCAGCACCATGACGGGAACGCCGCCGTCCACATGGGCGCTCAGTGTGCCCTGGAATGCCTGCTCCTCCACGAAATCAAGCGTCTTGCCCTCTAAGTAATTCAGACCGTCGAGGTTCTTCCAATCCACCTCAATGGAGGTCTTCTTGCGCGGCGGGGTGAAGCGGACGACCGTCTCAAACAGGTTGCGTTCGCCCTGCTGGATCATCTGCCCGAGGGAGTGCAGATCCGCTGTGAATTCAGCGGTCGCCGGGAAGATGCCCTTGCCGTCCTTGCCCTCGCTTTCGCCGAAGAGCTGCTGCCACCAGCCCGCGAAATAGCGGAAGCTCGGCTCATAGCAGCACAGCATCTCAATGGACTTGCCCTTGCGGTAGAGCAGGTTGCGGATGGCGGCATACTGCCATGCGGGGTTCTCAAACGAGCGGATATCCAGCTCTTTTCTCGCACGCGCCGCGCCGAGCATCACATCAACGGGGCTGATGCCCGCGACCGCCATCGGCAGCAGACCCACCGCCGTCAGCACGCTGTAGCGTCCGCCCACATTGGGCGGAATGACGAAGGTCTCATAGCCCTCCTCTGTCGCCATCTGACGCAGTGCGCCCTTGGCGGGATCGGTGGTGACATAAATACGCTTCTTCGCCTTCTCCGCGCCGTACTTCCGCTCGAGCATCCAACGCAGCGCACGGGTGGCAATGGCAGGCTCGGTCGTCGTGCCGGACTTGGAAATGATATTGATGGAGAAATCCTTGCCCTCCAGCAGGGCGCACAGCTCCTGCCACGCGCGGGTGGAGAGGTTGTTGCCCGCGAAGAACACCTGCGGATCCTTACCGCCGAGGTTATGGTTCTGCCCCTTGACCAGCTCGATGGCGGCACGCGGTCCTAAATAAGAGCCGCCGATGCCCACAACGACGAACACCTCGGAATCCGAGCGGATCTTCTCCGCTGCGCGGCGGATACGGCGCATCTCATCCGTCTCCTCGAAGGTGGGCAGGTTCAGCCAGCCGAGGAAATCATTGCCGGGGCCCTTGCCGTCAGTGAGGAGCTTATGCGCGTTAAATACCTCCTGCTCCGCGGCAAGCAGATCGGGCAGGGACAAATCGCCCCATACGTTGGAAATATCCAGTTTAATCATCTGTGAAGTCTCCTTCCGGTAAGATTTGCTTTTTTTATTATGGTACATCAAAACGGAGAAAAACTCAATACAATATTCAAAAAAGTTTAGGTAGAAATCCTCTTTGCAATTGTGTATAATGGCAACAGAAACAGAAAGGATGTGCATTTGATGAAATACGGTTTCGGTGTAGATGTGGGCGGCACGACCGTCAAGTTAGGTCTGTTTGACGAGACAGGCGCGCTGCTGGACAAGCGCGAAATCCCAACCCATACGGAACATGAGGGCGAGCGGATCCTGCCCGATATCGCCGCGGCAATCGACACGATCCTCGCGGATAAGGGCATTGCAAAAAGCGTCGTGACGGGCATCGGCGTCGGCGTGCCGGGGCCCATCAACGACGAGGGCGTCATCAATCGCTGCGTCAACCTCAACTGGGGCGTGTTCAACCTGCACGATACCCTCGGCGCGCTGACGGGTCTGCGCGTCAAGGGCGGCAATGACGCCAACTGCGCCGCCCTCGGCGAGGCGTGGAAGGGCGGCGGCGCAGGCAGCCGTTCGTCCATGTTTGTCACCCTCGGCACAGGTGTCGGCGGCGGCGTCATTCTGAACGGAAAAATTCTCGTCGGCGCGCACGGTGTCGGCGGCGAAATCGGGCATATTACCGTCAGTGCACCGGACAAGTATCCCTGCACCTGCGGCAAACGGGGCTGCATCGAGCGCTATGCCTCCGCCACGGGCATTGTCCGCATGACAAAGGAGCGTCTTGCCCGGGACGACGCGCCCTCCACGCTGCGCAGTGCGGAAAGCCTGACCTGCAAGGACGTGTTCGACGCGGCAAAGGCCGGCGACTCCCTTGCCGTAGAAACGCTCGAATCGGTCTTTGACTATCTCGGTGAGGCGCTTGCCTCGGCGTGTTGCGTCTGCGACCCCGAGCGCATCATTCTCGGCGGCGGCGTGTCCAAGGCGGGTACATATCTGTTAGAGGGCGCGAAACGGCATTTTGAGCAGCATATGTTCCACGCCTGCAAGGGAACGGAATTCTCCCTCGCCACCCTCGGCAACGACGCAGGTATGTACGGTGCATACCGCCTTATCGCGGAATGAAGGATTTATTTCACCCGGAAATGACACCCGCGCAGGTGAACGCCATGTCCGCCCTCGCCCTTGCGCACATCGGCGACGCGGTGTTTGAGCTGCTTGTGCGCACCAAGCTGTGCCTCGGCGGCGGCACCACCAACGGGCGTCTGCATCACGACACCATTGCCCGCGTCTGCGCACCGGCACAGGCAGTGCTTGCCGAGCGCATCGCTCCCCTGCTCACCGAGGAGGAAACTGCGTTTTATCGGCGCGGAAAAAACAGCCACACCCATGCGATCCCCAAAAACGCAACACCCGCGCAATACGCAAAGGCGACGGGACTCGAAGCCCTCTTCGGCGCGCTCTTTTTGCTCGGCAGGCAGGCGCGTGTGGAAGCCCTGTTCGTCGCCGCCACGGAGGAAGACTATGCCCTTTGACGCTTACTTTTTGACCGCCGTCGTGCAGGAGCTGAAGCCGATCCTGCTCGGTGCGCGCATTGATAAGATTCAGCAGCCCTCCCGCGACACCGTGCTGCTGCAGCTCCGCGGGCGGGAAAAGCTCCTGCTCTCGGCGAACGTCAACCGCCCGCGCATTCATCTGACCCAGGCGAGCTTTGACAATCCCGCGCAGCCGCCGATGTTCTGTATGCTCCTGCGCAAGCACCTCTCCGGCGGACGCATCGCGGAACTCACGCAGCCCACCGCCGAACGCGCGGTCACCCTTGCCTTTGACTGCACGGATGAGATGGGCGTCCCCTGCCGCAAGACGCTGATCTTGGAGCTGATGGGGCGCAATTCCAATCTCATCCTGACGGGCGCGGACGGGCGCATTCTCGACTGCCTGCGGCGCGTGGATTTTGAGATGTCCGAGACCCGGCAGGTGCTGCCCGGACTGTTCTACCACGAGCCGCCCAAGCAGGACAAGCGCATTCCGCAGGAAACGGGAGAGGCAGAGCTTTTCGCGCTTTTGCAGGCGGAGGACAGCCCGAAACGGCTGGATAAATGGCTGATCGACACCTTTGCGGGGCTATCCCCTTTGATCGCACGGGAGCTGACATACCGCCTGAGCGGCGAGACGGACACGGACATTTTAACCCTTGACCGCCCAAGCACGGCGGCGTATTTGGCACGGGAGCTTTCCATGCAGAGCATACCGAAGCCCTATCTTCTCCTGCGGGAAGGCGAGGACAAGCCCGCCGATTTCACCTACCGTCCGATTGCGCAGTACGGCGATTATATGTGCCTGCGGGAACTGCCGAGCTTTTCCGCCCTGCTGGACGCCTTTTATACCGAGACGGACCGCGCCGACCGTATCCGCCAGAAGTCGCAGACCCTGCGCAAGACAGTCACGACGCTGCATGAGCGCGCCCTGCGGAAGCTTGAGATCCAGCGGCAGGAGCGTGAGGCGACCCTCGACCGGGAGACGCTGCGCCGCATGGGCGACATCGTCACGGCAAATCTCCACGCGATCACGCGCGGGCAAACGCTCCTGCGCGCGGTGGATTTTTACGACGCAGAGATGCAGGAAATTGAAATCCCGCTCAAGCCGAACCTCTCACCGCAGCAGAACGCCGCGAGGTTTTATAAGGACTACGCCAAGGCAAAGCACGCGGAGAAGATCCTCACCGAGCAGATCGCGCAGGGTGAGATTGAGGTCAATTATCTCGCGGGCGTGTTGGAAGAGCTGTCGCGTGCGGAAAATGAGCGGGATCTGAGCGAAATACGAGCGGAATTGGAGGACGGCGGCTATCTTCGCGCCGCAGACCGCCGCAAAAACGGCAAAGCGGGCAAACAGATGAAGCAAGCGCCCGCGAAACCGATGGGGTTCTGCTCCTCCGACGGCTTCCCGATCTATGTCGGAAGGAATAACCGTCAAAACGATCAATTATCGCTCAAAACCGCGCAAAAAAATGACATTTGGCTGCATGCCCAGAAGATACACGGCGCACATGTCATCATTGCCTCGGCAGGTGCGGAGGTGCCCGACCAAACCATCACCGAAGCGGCAATGCTGGCGGCATACTATTCCGAAGCAAGGGAAGGTCAAAACGTCCCCGTGGATGTCACACCGGTGCGCTTTTTGAAAAAGCCCAACGGCGCCAAGCCCGGCATGGTCGTCTACGACCGCTACCGCACCGTCATCGTCACCCCCAACGCCTCCCTCCCCGAAGTATTAAAGCTGTAGATTTGTACGCAATCGATACTTCCTGCACAAGATTGCCACGTCGCTGCGCTCCTCGCAATGACACGGAAAGGCTCCCCCACTTGTCATTGCGAGACCGGTGCGCACACCGGTCGTGGCAATCTCCGGCTGTAGTTTTGTACGGTATCGGCACTTCCTGCGCAAGATTGCCACCTCGCTGCGCTCCTCGCAATGACACGGAAAGGCTCCCCCACTTGTCATTGCGAGACCGGTGCGCACACCGGTCGTGGCAATCTCCGGCTGTAGTTTTGTACGGTATCGGCACTTCCTGCACAAGATTGCAGCCGCAATACCCGCAAGGGGCACGCCACAGCCTTATGGCTCCTTCGTCGCCGACGGCTGTGCAGGGGGTATGCCGCATCCGTAACGCTCCTGCGTCGCGTAGGGCTGCGCTGCGGTCGTGGCAATCTCGTGCAGAAAACCGCGATATTTGCCAAGCAGTTCCGAGGAAGCCCCGGAGCTGCCTTTTTTGTCTTACATTTTTCCCCTTTTTGCGGCAAATTTGCTTGACAAACGGCTTTTTCGGGAATAAGATAAAGAATAGTGCAAATGTTCAAATTTAGAATGAAGGAGGGAACAGGTCATGGATGCTGGGAGTACAGGCGGCACATCGGCAGGCCGAAGTCCGAGGCAGCGCCGCATTCATCGGCGCTGTTCCCCATAAACCTATAGGTCTGCCGTGCCGACTTCCCGATCTCTGATCAAGATACTATGAAACAGGAGGTCAGAACCGATGGCAGAGCATAATGTCACCGTGGAAAGCACGCTCACTGCGCTTTTGAGTGAGAAGAAATATGCCACAATTCGCGACATCCTCTCAACGATGAACCCCGCCGACATCGCCTCGGTGTTCGACGAGATGGAGGAGGAGCGTCTGCCGCTGCTGTTCCGGCTGCTGCCGAAGGAGCTTGCAGCCGAGGCGTTCGTCGAGATGGAGCCGGAGGCGCAGGAGCTGCTGATCCGCGGCTTCTCGGATTCCGAGCTGCGCGAGGTGCTTGACGAGCTGTACGTCGACGACGCCGTCGACATCGTCGAGGAAATGCCCGCCAACGTCGTGCGGCGTATTTTGTCGCAGGCCGATCCGCAGATGCGCAAGGAGATCAACGAGATCCTGCGCTATCCCGAAAATTCCGCCGGCTCGATCATGACGACGGAATATGTCTCCCTGCGCCCGAACATGACGGTGGAGGAATCCATTCTCCGCATCCGCCGCACAGGCGTGGACAAGGAGACCATTTACACCTGTTATGTTACCAAAAACCGCACACTGATCGGTTTGGTCACCGTCAAGGATCTGCTTTTGGCGCACGACGACGAGACGACCATCGAGGAGATCATGGAGACGAATGTCATCTCCGTCAACACCCACACCGATCAGGAGGAAGTCGCGCGGATGTTTTCGAAATATGACTTTCTCGCCCTGCCCGTGGTGGACGCGGAGAGCCGTATGGTCGGTATCGTCACCTATGACGACGCCATGGATGTCATGGAGGACGAGGCGACGGAGGACATCGAGCTGATGGGTGGTATGCTTCCGTCGGAGAAGCCCTATCTCCGCTCGTCTGTCTTTGACCTTTTCAAGCACCGCATCCTTTGGCTGATGCTGCTGATGGTCTCTGCCACCTTCACAGGTCTCATCATTACAGGCTTTGAGGACGCGCTTTCCGCACAGGTCGTGCTGACAGCCTTCATTCCCATGCTTATGGGCACGGGCGGTAACTCCGGCTCTCAGGCTTCGGTCACCGTTATCCGTGCGCTTTCGCTCGGAGAGCTTGAATTCTCCGACCTCTGGCGCGTGGTCTGGAAGGAGATCCGCACCGCCGTGCTTTGCGGCGTCGCGCTGGCTTGCGCCTGTTTCTTGAAAATGATGCTGATCGACCGTCTGCTGCTTGGAAACAGCGAGGTCACAACGCTGGTCGCCGTAGTTGTGTGCGTCACGATGGCGTTGACCGTTCTCGCCGCAAAGGTCATAGGAGCGATCCTGCCGATGGTCGCCAAGCGGCTCGGCATGGATCCCGCAGTCATGGCAAGTCCGTTCATCACGACCATTGTAGACGCGCTCTCTCTGCTCGTCTATTTCGGCATCGCAAGCGCCTTTCTTCTCTGAACATGACATCATACGAAAAGCGTCCGGCTCACGCCGGACGCTTTTCGTATGATTCAATGTTTTTCGGCAATTCCCGTACAGCCGAGTTCATAAGGTGAGATTTACTTTTTTCCCGCTTTCCTGAAAGTCTGCATCATCGAGCAGACCGTCCCGCTTGCAGGTGATCGTCAGCGCTTCCATTTCCACGGACAGATCCAGCATATCATCTTCAAACAGGTTGGCATACTGCTTTTCCATGGCGCTGCGGATATCGTTGAGGCATGAGACAGTGTTCTCTGTGATCTCCGCCGCAGGCACACCGCTTTCTTCCAGCCGCACATATTTGAGAAGAATACTCCCCAGTGTGGGCAGATAATAATTGAAAAACTGGCGTACCGCCGGAATATCCTCCGGCTGCTCCTTCAGGGTGCGGAGGATACGGTCGATGCACCTGCAGATCTCCTCGCTCAGGGCGCGGATCCTTCCGTCCTTGACGCGCATTTCCAGACGCCGCAGCTCCATGAGATTGGAACGGCCTTTCGCCAGGATAGCATTCACGTCCGCCGAGGCTTTCGCGCTTTCCTTCTCCTCCGGTTTTTTCCTTGAGAATACAATAATGAGCACTACCAGCAGGATCACCAGCAGCAGGGCGACCCCGGCAATCACGAGAAATACAGTGGACAGGGCAGGGAAGAAGTACCGAAGAAAGAGGAAAAGTGCGATCGCTCCTATCAGGCACACTATGCCCGGAATGCCCGATGATTTCTGATTCTTCACATCCGTTCCCTCCTTTTGAATACCGAATGGCGGTTATCTCAGTTCCTGATCTCCAACAGCTTGTTTTTCAGCTCCGTTTCGATTCGGACAAGCTCCGTTTCGGCGGTCTTTCTCTTTGCGCGGCCCTCATTCTGGATGCGCAGGATCTCATCCAGCGTAGCGATGAGCTGCTCGTTGGTGTACTGCAGCGTCTCAATGTCTACAATGCCCCGTTCGCTTTCCTGCGCTATCTCGGCAGTCCCCGTTCTGAGCGCTTCCGCGTTCTTCCGCAACAGCTCGTTGGTCATATCCGATACCTCACGCTGTGCCTCCATCGCCTCTTTGGAATGAGCCATGCTCAACGCCAGCACCATCTGATTCTTCCAAAGCGGGATGGTGTTGTTGATGGTGGACTGTATTTTTTCGGACATCAAGGTATCGTTGTTCTGGATCAGGCGTATCTGCGGCGCCATTTGGATGCTGATGGTCCTGGTCAGTTCCAGGTCATAGAGCTTCTTTTCGAATCGGTCGCACATGGCGGCGTAATCATTTGCAGCCTGTGCGTCGTGTGTCTGCCCGGACAGTCTTGCCCGTTCCCGCATCGCGGGCAGCGTTTCTTTGCATTCCCTGTCCAGCTTCTTTTTGCCTGCCAAAATGTACATCGTGAGCTCCTTGAAATAGGTAAGGTTGGCTTCGTACATCTTATCCAGCATGATGATATCTGTAAGCAGTTGATTCTGATGCCCTTCCAGCTCTTCAACGATCCTGTCAATGTTGGTCTCCGCTTTGTCATACCGAGCCTTCAACCGAGCGATCCGGCTGCCGGATCTCTTAAAGAACCCCAGGAAGCCGCTCTTTTCCTCTTCCGCGGAAAAGCCCTTCAGTTCGGTCACAAGGTTCGCGATCATCTCACCGGTCTCGCCCAGATCCTTTGTGCGCACGCCCTCCAGTACCGTATCGGAGAAGGCGGCGACCTTCTTTTGGCAGGCAGCACCGTACTGCAAAATGATCGCGGAATCGTGCAGGTCAATTTTCTCCGAAAACGCATCGACCTGCTGCTGCTCCTCCGGCGACAGGGTCTGCTGCTCCAAATAATGCTCCGTAAGCTCCTTCGTCGCAGATACCGCAGGAACAGCTTCTTCCGAATGCAATGTGAGTTCAGTTGTGCCAAGCTCTAATTTTATCATATTATCGTCCATTTTGCTCCTCCTTCTCAGTGTTTTATTTCTTAACTTTTACGTGTTTAAAATTCCCAAGCGTCTCCTTGACAGAGGAGAGATAGGCAAAGGAGCCGGGATATTGCTGAATGATCCGCTGAAACTGTACGATCTGATGCTTGTTGACGACGCAGATGAGCAGGGTCTTGTTGCTGTGGGTAAAGCCGCCCACTGCGGGAAGCTCCGTTACGCCATGTCCCAAAGAATCCATCAGCGCCTTGGAAAGCACCTCCGGTTCATCGGTGACGATCTCGAACTTGACCGCCTCCTTGAAGCCCTTGAGCATCGTATCACTGACCTTGCTCGAAAGGAAGCAGTACAGCAGGCACAAGATGACCGGCTCGAGCTTGAAATCATAGACGAAATAGGACAGCGCGGCAACCATCGCATTGATGGCAAAGATCACCCAGAGCAGATTGCGCTCGGGATAATAATGATGGTAAATTGCCGCAACCAGGTCGGTGCCGCCTGTGCTGCTGTTGCGGCGCATCACGATTCCGTAGCAAAAGCCGCTGATCACGCCGCCCGCCGCCGGAGCAAGGATCGTGCTTGTGCCGTTGCTGGTATGGTAGACGAAACCCGACAGGTCAACATAGTCCAGCAGGAGCAGGGCAAGCGACATCGTCACCGCAAATGCCGCAGAACGCATGGCATAGGCGTGATCGACCAACAAATAGACGATAATCACCAACGGGATATTGACAATGATCGTCATGTAGCCGACCTTAAAGCCGAACAGGTGCTGCACGATCGTCGCAATACCGGGGATGCCCGCAGGTGCGAACTCATTCGGAAAAATAAAGATATGATAGCTCAGCGCAAGCAGTGCTGCCGCACCCATGATGATCAGGTAATCAAAAATGCGGTTTCGAAGCTTCATATAAATATCCCCCTCCGCAATAATTCCACCACCATATATAGCAATTTTTTGTCGAAATGTCAACCGCAAAAAGCGTTGCCAAGAAATTACCAACCATCGTAGGGCGGGGACATGTCCCCGCTGCGTGCAGGAACTACCGACTGCGCACAAACCTGTTCGTCTGCACCGTCTGCCGCTTACGCGGTCGACTGGGGGACGCTTGCGAGCGCCGCCTGTGGCGGAGAAAGCAAGCAAGAAGGAGTGGCAGAATCAAGGCGACTAATACTGAAAACCGATTAAAATATTCATTTCAATCGGTTTTCAACGCCGTACCGGCGTTGCATTTTCGCGATGATAAGGTAAGCATCGCGAAAATACGTCTCGTACCAATCACGGTATCGCAATTAAAATGCGCGTTGCACATTTTAATTGGTGATTGGTATGACAAGTGGGCTTTGCCCACGCAGACAGAGCCGCTGATTCAACAGAACATGTCCCCGCCTACAGAGGTTTTATTACAAAAGATAGCGCAATACCGCCTCGGTCAAAAATGCCGCTGCGCAGGCGGCTGCGGCGACCTTGACAAGGCTCTGCTCCAAAAAAGAGAGGACAAGGGCGACTGCGCAGCCGATGGCTGCAGAAAGGCGGTAGTCCGTCGCGTAGAAAATCGCGGGAATCGTCATGACGCTCAAGACCGCATAAGGGATATAATACAGGAAGGACAGCAAAAAGCGGTTTTGAATCTTTTTCTTGACCAGAACCAGCGGGAGCATCCGCACAAGGTAGGTCACGCCCGCCATCACCGCCAAATAGGCAAAAAAGGACAGCTTACCCATCGTCTTCCCCCTTTACCGGGCAGACAAGCGCCGCCACCGCCGCAGCGACCACCGAGCAGAGAATCACGGAAAAGCCCGAGGGGATCTTTTGCAGCAGGGGAATATAATAAAAAGCGCAGCTCAGGAGAACGGCGATCGCCACGCAAAGCGCGGTGGGGCGGTGATTTTTCACCTTCGGCAGAACGATGGCGATAAACATCGCGTAGATCGCGAGTCCCAAAGCGGAGATCACCACGGCAGGCAGCAGATTCCCCGCAACCGCACCCAGGAGCGTTCCAAGCGCCCAGCCGAGGTAGGGCGTGAGGATCAGCCCATAGAGATAGCGCCTGCCCACGGGACCATTCTGCGCCATTGCGACGGCAAATACTTCGTCGGTGTTGACGAAGGCGATCAGAAAACGGTCCGGCAGACGCACACTCCCACCCAGCCGCTGCGACAGGGACACGGACATCAGTGCATAGCGCAGATTGATCACAAGCTGGGACACCGCAAGTTCTAAAAGTGTTCCGCCGCCCGCGATGATGGGAACGGCGGCAAGCTGCCCTGCGGAGGTAACATTCGTCGCGGAGATCAGCAGTGCCTCCGCGACCGTCAAGCCACTCCCACAGGCAAAAATACCGAAGGCAAACGCAACGGAGAGATATCCGAAGCAGATCGGCAAACCGTTGCGGACGCCCTTGGAAAAGGAATTGATTTCACTCATATCTATGCCTCATAGTACCCTCCGTTCGCGCAAAACGGAGGTTTTTTACAGCATTCATCATAGCACAGCCCGCGCGCTGCGTCAAATCCTTTTCTTTTTCGCATATCAAAGCAATTCCCTGCAAGGAGCAAGACAGCCTTACTCTTTGCAGGGAATTTTCATTACGCTTTCAGCAATGAAACCGGGAAGAAGCCTGCCCCGTTTTTTGTCAGAACAGCTTTTTGAGTGTGTCGGCAGCGCCGGAAAGCTTGTCTGCGGTGAGCTTCGCCTTCACGCCGTCAACGACCTTGTCGATCGCGCCGTCCGGGATATCCACACCGAGGAGCTTTTCGATCGCGCTCTCGGGATTTTTGGTGAATTCCTCCTTCAGGGAGGGATCGTTCTTGATCTTGTCGGTGATCTCACCGATCTTGGCCTTGATATCCATGCGCTTACTCCTTGACGATCGCCGCGTCGGGCGCGTTTTTCTTTACGGATTCGATCCCGTTGAGGCAGCTCGCTTTCGCCTTGTAGCCCTCTCCCGTGGCAATGATCTGTCCGTTCGTTGCCTTCAGACGGAAGCGGAACTCACCCGTCTTGTCGACATAGACCTCAAATTTCGGATGCTTCTGCTCCGCATAGCCCTCGACGCTCTGATCCTCAACAGCGGCAACCGGTGCATTCTTCTGCACACTGGCGATTCCCTTTTTGCAAGCGTCCTCACTGTTGTAGACCTCCGATGTGGCAATGACCTCACCGTTGCCCGCCTTCAGGTCAAACTTAATGCCGGTTGCAGTTTCACGAATGACAAATTTTCCCATAGTGAATACCTCCTGTTTCCTCATTTGTCCGCTTTGATTATAGCGCAGCTTTTAGCAGCTTTCAACAGTTTTTTCCTTTAATTTAACAATGTTTTGTTTTTTCTGTCCAAAAGCAGGCAACTGTCCCCTGCAAATTCCTCTCGACAGGCTTGTAAATTCGTGCAGATTGCATTATAATAAGAATGCGAGATTATAGCTTTGTGAGGTGAGCGCATGACGGTAGTGTGGATCCTTCTCGGAATTTTTTCCTTCTTCGCCCTTCTCCTGGCTCTGCCTCTGCGCTTTTTCTTAAGCTACAGCGGAGAAAAAGGGCTGGAATACCGCGTAAAATACGCCGTTTTCCCCCTTGCGGACAGTAAGAAGCCCGAAAAAGCAGAAACAGGGCAAAAGCAGAAAGCCGCTGCCCAGCAGCCGAAGAAAACCTCCGGCGGCGCGGCGCAGACCCTGCTCTCCTTCCTCGGTCTGGAAGATATCAGCAGTGCCGCCAACGCCAAGCGAGCCATTGATGAAAAAGGGCTTTTGGAGGTACTGCACGGCGTAACGGAAGCGGTCGGTTCCCTGCTCAAGCGCACGGGACGGCTGCTCAAGAAAGGCGTAGTCAAGCGGTTTGACCTGCGCATCGTCTGCGGCGACGGCGACCCGGCGGACGCGGCAATGCGCTACGGCACCGTCTGCGCAGCGGTCTACCCTCTGCTTACGCTTTTGGACTCCGCAATGAAATTGAAACGCCGCAAGGTCGATATCCGCTGCGATTTTAATAATGATGGCATACAGGCTTCCTTCGAAGGACAAATAAACTACCGCCCGTGGCATTTTGTCTGCTTTGCCTGCGGGCTGCTTTGGCGCTATATCAAACGGAATACCATGAAGGAGGGTAAACCCAATGAGTGAGCTTCTGAAAATTTTCGAATTTACCGCCGAACAGGCAAAGGTGCTCTCCAAGGAGCAGTCCGTCACAGGAGAGCCGATCGTCATCGGCGAGGTCACGGTCGTTCCCGTCTCCAAGCTCTCCTGCGGCTTTACAGGCGGCGGCTCCGACCTCGCGCAGAAGAAAAAGGCAGACGGCATTATGGCAGGCGCAGGCGTGAAGATCACCAAAACGCCCCTGTCCTTCCTCGCCGTGTGCGGCAAGGAGGTGCAGATCCTCCATGTCGCGGAGGAGGAAGCAAAATCCAAGGGATTGCTCAACGCCCTTCTGCCCCTCGTCACACAACTGAAAGAAAAAGCAAAAAAAGCAGCGCCGGAAAACCCCGACGCCGCCGAATAAAAGGAAAAACCATTGTAGGGCGGGGACATGTCCTGTTGAATCAGCGGCTCTGTCTGCGTGGGCAAAGCCCACTTGTCAGTCGCCTTGATTCTGCCACTCCTTCTTGCTCGCTTTCTCCGCCACAGGCGGCGCTCGCAAGCGTCCCCCCGCCGACCGCGAAGCGGCAGACAGTACAGATGACCAGATTTGTACGCATTAGGCAGTTCCTGCACCGGCGCGCCCAGTGGTCGCGCCCTACGGTAAGCGTGCGTCCACGGTTCGTAGGGCACGACGACCCGGCGTGCCGTCCGCGCAGCGGCAGACAGGAAAGACCGGCAGATTTGCACACGATTGGTAGTTCTGCACGGCGCGCCGAGGTCGTTAGCGCAGCCGTTCGCGACGAAGG
>JAEDOK010000146.1 GCA_016302005.1 Oscillospiraceae bacterium
CGCGGTAATCCATCCTCCAGCTTTTGTGCATATTGCAGCAAATACGCCGAGGCGGTTCCCTTGACCCGTGCGGCAGTCATGCGGCAGATACGAGGCAGCGGCAAAAGCGTATAGTTCAGCTCACATTTGAGTAGCTCAAGTGCTTGATAAAACTCACGAAGCTGATGCAGCTGACGGTAAAACTGCAACGCCTTGGAGATTCCAAAGCCGCCCGCCGCGCCGATCACCAAAACAGCGCCTATTGTTTTCAGCATCTCTTATATTACCTCCGTTCGTACTTGCCGATTGGGTAAAATCGTGATCAGGCTCTCAAAGAGCTGCGCCTGCATCAGCTTCCGATAAACCGGTCGCCGCTGCAATTCCTCCCGGCTGACGGCGTGCGCCGTGGCAAGGAAGCGTACCCCGCAATAGGACGCCCGCACCATCGCCTCCACATCCGCCTCCGCCGTGATCTCGTCAAGGGCGATCCATTGCGGATTCATCGTCCGCAGCAGCATTTCAATGCCGCGCTGCTTGCATATGCCGCTCAAAACATCCGTGTGAGCTCCCACCCGAAACTGCGCGCTGCCTCTCACGCAGCAGGCAAGCTCCATACGCTCGTCCACAACGCTTACGCGCCATAAAAAGCGGTCGGAGATCTGGCGGATCAGGTCCCGCAGCAGCGTCGTCTTGCCGCACCCCGGCGCGCCGATGATGAGGCAGGAGCGCGGGTGCGTCCATAGAAAATCCGCCGCAGCATCCGCGCAGCCGGGATGCTGCCCCGCAATGCGCAGATTTAATGAGGAGATATCCCGCAATGTCGTTATCTCTCCGTTCTTCTCCACCGCTGTGCCGCAAAGCCCGAGTCGATGTCCCCCGGCAAGGGTGATAAAGCCCTGCCTTATCGTATTCTGCGCCGCATAGACCGAATGCTCCGTCGCCGCGGAGAGGACGCTTTGCAGCAGCTCCGGCGTTACGGGAACCCGGGGTATCTCCGTTTCGCGCCCTCCCGCATAAATCCGCAGCACCGTGCCGCAGCGAAAGCGCAGCTCCTCCGGCGTCAGGCAGCGCACCGCCTCCGTCACGGCAGCGCGCACCTCCGGCGGGCACACGCCCAAAGCCTGTCTTACTTCTTCCGTCATATCCATTCACTCCTGCTCCACTGTATGCGCCTGCCTGTCCCACATATGCAAAGAAAAATACCGCCGCGAATTGCGACGGCATTTGCCTCTTTCACAGCAAGACTTTATAAAGCAGCTTCATCGTCAGAGCGTAGGGCACGCCGACGCGGCGTGCCCTACGCGAAGCGGCAGACAGTATAGCCGAACAAATCTGTACGCACCGCTGTATGTCGGGGATACGTCCCCGGCATACAGTGTTTTCCCACCAATTCTAAAAAAGGGATGCCCAACGGGCATCCCTCAAAAGGCGTGAGATTATATTTGCTTCTATGCTTTGTAGGTATCCGATCTTCCGGCTTGCAAGGGTAGCTACTTCAGTCGTTACCACAAATCACGCGAAACAAACAGATGTGACCTGTTTGGTGAATAAACCGATCAAGCTCTGCGGAATCGTTTGCCGATCAGATCTACCAACCGCACGATTACCGGCGTAAGAACGCAGTTAAACACAAATTCCGCGATAAAATTCAGTCCCACCAAGCCAACAATGGCAAATACCGCTGCATCGGTATAGCCATTTAGAATTCCCATATCAGTCACGGCATCCCATAGGAACACGCGGCAACCGAGCAAAAAAACACCTGTGTTGACAAGCGGGCAAATCATTGCGGAAATCAGCGTCGCAAAATAGCGATTTTTCTTCTCTACGAAACGATACACAAAGCCTGCTGCCAAACCGGCAAGCGTTCCCTTGAGCAGAACCGTGATAATCGTTCCGGGGATATGGTAAGCTAAGAAAGCCGCGGCATCGCCGGAAAGCAGCACGGTAACGCCGAAAACAAGGCCGAGCCACGCGGATATCCACGGACCGAACAACGCCGCGCCGATAACGATAGGCACCAGCACCAGCGAGACGGAAAAGACACCAAAGCGGATGAAACTTCCCAAAAGCTGCAAAATCACAACAATTGCCGTCAGCATAGCTGCGCCCGTAAGCTTACGAATTAAAGCACTTCTTTCGTTACGACTTAACTCTTTTTTCATTATAAATGAACCTCCTGCTGTCGCTCCGCTTGCGCGGATGCAACGCATTTTTATATTTTTGCCGGCAAAACGGTCGCTCCCTTGCCGCATGCCGTTTTGCCGTGCAATCTAAGGTATTTCCTCCTCAACGGGAGGATTGGGGTCATAGGTGCCGTCCTGCATTTGCTGCCACTGCTCACGGGTAATCAGGAGCTGACGCGGCTTCGCGCCCTCGAAGGGTCCGACGATTCCGCGTTCCTCCATTTCGTCCACAATGCGTGCGGCGCGGGCATAACCCAGCTTCAGACGGCGCTGGAGCATGGAAACGGAGGCCTGTCCCGTTTCCAAAATGACCTCCACTGCGGCGGGCAGCAGCTCATCGCCGTCGGAATCCGCAGGCGCTCGACCGGTATCCGTGGACGCACCGCTCTTGCCGCTCTGCTCCGCTCGTTTTTCGATCTGCTCCATGATCTCATCGGAGTAGTCACTGGCAGATTGCGCTTTGATCGCGCTCACGACCGCCTGTACCTCCTCGTCGGAGATAAAGCAGCCCTGCACGCGCTTCGGCTTCCCCTGCCCCAGGGGCGCAAAGAGCATATCGCCCTTGCCCACCAGCTTTTCCGCGCCCTGCGTGTCGAGAATGATACGGGACTCCATCGAGGACGAAACCGCAAACGCGATTCTCGACGGAATATTTGCCTTCATCAAACCCGTAATAACATCGGCAGAGGGACGCTGCGTGGCAATGACAAGATGGATGCCGGAGGCGCGGCCCATTTGCGCAATGCGGCAGATAGACTCTTCGACTTCCTTTGCCGCCACAAGCATGAGGTCGGCAAGCTCGTCGATGACCACAACGATCTGCGGCATCGGCTCCTGATCCGGGTCATTGTAAATCGCTTTGTTGTAGGATTCGAGATCGCGTACCCCTTCCTCAGACATGAGCCGATAGCGGCGCATCATCTCCGTGACCGTCCATTGCAGGGCGCCGGCGGCCTTCTTCGGGTCAGTTACGACAGGAATCAAAAGGTGCGGTATGCCGTTATAAACGCCCAGCTCGACCATTTTCGGATCGACCATGATGAGCTTGACCTCGTCCGGCTTCGCCTTATACAGAAGGGAGAGAATCAGCGTGTTCATGCAAACCGATTTGCCGGAGCCGGTGGTACCGGCAATCAGCATATGCGGCAGCTTGGCGATATCGCCGACGATGCAGTTGCCGCTGATGTCCTTGCCGACGGC
>JAEDOK010000147.1 GCA_016302005.1 Oscillospiraceae bacterium
GTGCGCAGCACACGGGATTCTTGATTAAACTTTTTAATCAAGAATCAGTATCAGAATCAATAATTCTCCGCGCGGACCTCGAAGTAGGCCTGCGGATGGGCGCAGACGGGGCAGACCTCCGGGGCCTTTTCGCCCATGACGAGGTGGCCGCAGTTGCGGCATTCCCACATGGTCTTGCCGGCCTTCTCAAAGACGGTCTGCATCTCGACGTTGTTCAGAAGGGCACGGAAGCGCTCCTCATGCGACTTTTCGATCATCGCAACGCCGCGGAACTGCTCGGCCAGCTCATGGAAGCCCTCTTCGTCGGCCTCCTTGGCGAAGCGGTCGTACATATCCGTCCACTCGTAGTTTTCGCCCTTGGCGGCGGCTGCGAGGTTGGCCTTGGTGTCGCCGATGCCCTCAAGCGCCTTGAGCCAGAGCTTTGCGTGCTCCTTTTCGTTCTCTGCGGTCTTCAGGAAAAGTGCGGCGATCTGCTCGTAGCCCTGCTTCTTTGCGACGCTTGCAAAGTAGGTGTACTGGTTGCGTGCCTGGCTCTCGCCCGCGAAGGCCTCGCGGAGATTCAATTCGGTTTTTGTGCCTGCGTATTTCATGCTGTTACCTCCGTAATTTCATTTGGTAAGAATAGCATACCCCAAAAGTTCCGGATTTTCAAGAGAGAAAAAACATTTTTGGGGGATTGACAACGGCGCGCGGCGGTGGTATAATGCGGAAAACTGTTGAAGATGAGCAAGTAAGCGCAGTGCTGAGATCACAGAGAGCCGCCGTTGGTGGGAGTGCGGTATGGAAGGCTGCGCCGAATGGGCATCGGAGGGCGAGCCGAACGTGCAGTAGGCGAGACGGAGAGGGCGCTCCGTTATCAAACGTCAGCGTATGACAGTACGCACAAAGTGGGCGCAACGCGTCAAGCCGGGTGGCACCGCAGGATGATTTTTCACTCCTGTCCCAGCAAATTTCTGGGACAGGAGTTTTTGTATTCCTCTCCCAAATCATTGAAAGGAGAAACAAATCATGGCAAAGGAAATCCCGTACAAGATCTATCTGGAAGAATCGGAGATGCCACAGGCATGGTACAATGTCCGCGCGGATATGAAGAATAAGCCCGCACCCCTGCTCAATCCGGGCACGGGGAAGCCCATGACGCTTGAAGAGCTTTCCGGCGTGTTCTGCCGCGAGCTTGCCGAGCAGGAGCTGGACAACGACACGGCTTATATCCCCATCCCGCAGGAGATCCGCGATTTTTACAAAATGTACCGCCCGTCGCCGCTGGTGCGTGCCTACTGCCTGGAGAAAAAGCTCGGCACCCCGGCGCATATCTACTATAAATTCGAGGGCAACAACACCTCCGGCAGCCATAAGCTCAACTCCGCCATCGCGCAGGCCTACTACGCCAAGAAGCAGGGCCTCAAGGGTGTGACGACCGAGACGGGCGCCGGCCAGTGGGGCACGGCCCTGTCCATGGCCTGCTCCTACCTCGGCCTCGACTGCCGCGTCTATATGGTCAAGTGCTCCTATGAGCAGAAGCCCTTCCGCCGCGAGGTCATGCGCACCTACGGCGCGTCGGTCACGCCGTCGCCGTCGAACACCACGAACGTCGGCAGAAAGATTCTGGAGGAATTCCCCGGTACGACCGGCTCCCTCGGCTGCGCGATCTCCGAGGCGGTCGAAACGGCGGTGACGCATGAGGGCTACCGCTACGTCCTCGGCAGCGTGCTGGCGCAGGTGCTGCTGCACCAGAGCGTCATCGGTCTGGAGGCCAAGGCCGCGCTGGATAAGTATGACATCAAGCCCGACATCATCATCGGCTGCGCCGGCGGCGGCTCGAACCTCGGCGGCCTGATCGCGCCGTTCGTCGGTCAGAAGCTGCGCGGTGAGGTGGATATGCGCATCATCGCTGTCGAGCCGGCCTCCTGCCCGAGCCTGACACGCGGCAAATATGCCTACGACTTCTGCGACACCGGCATGGTCTGCCCGCTGGCGAAGATGTACACCCTCGGCAGCTCGTTCATCCCGTCTGCCAACCACGCCGGCGGCCTGCGCTATCACGGCATGAGCAGCATCGTCTCGCAGCTCTACGCCGACGGCTATCTTGAGGCGACGAGTGTCGAGCAGACGAGCGTGTTCGAGGCGGCGGAGATGTTCGCCCGCGTTGAGGGCATCCTGCCCGCGCCGGAGAGCAGCCACGCCATCCGCGTCGCCATCGATGAGGCGCTCAAGTGCAAGGAGACGGGCGAGGAGAAGAACATCGTCTTCGGTCTGACCGGCACGGGCTATTTCGACCTCGTTGCCTACCAGAAGTACAACGACGGCAAGATGGGCGACTATATCCCCACCGACGAGGACATCGCAAAGAGCCTCGCCAAGCTGCCGAAAATAGATTGACGCATACAAAACAAACCCGCAGACATCGTGGGTACGTTTTGTATGAAAATGAAGTTTAATAATTTGTATAAAAATACGGAAATAGATGCTTGACAGCTGCGTGCTGGTTGTTGTAATATTAGTATGCGGAATGGAGAAACTCGCTTTCGTATATAAAAAGAGAGGAGCGTTTCAAATGGACTACAACAACAACGACTATCAGCAGCCGCAGCAGCCGTATCAGCAGCCGCAGCAGCAACCACCGTATCAGCAGCAACCGTACCAGCAACCACCGTATCAGCAGCCGTATCAACAGCCTGGCTATCCGCAGGCTCCGAAGGAGGGCAATCCGATGGCAATCGCGGCCTTGGTTTGCGGCATCATCGGTGTGGTGTTCTGCTGGTTTGGCTGGTTTTCCTTTTTGGCTCTCGTGCTCTCCATCGTCGGCATCGTCCTCGGCGCGAAGGGTATGCAGGTTGCACAGAGGACGAACTCTGGCAAGGGGCTTGCAATCGCCGGCCTGGTCTGCGGCATTGTTGGCACGGCGCTGTCCTTGATCGCTGTTATCTGCTACATCTGTGTTCTCAGTGCGGCAAATGACATCGTGACCTACAGCGGATATTGGTATTGATATTTCCATAAGACAAAAAACGGAAAAGCAGACATAAGCGCAGACTTATGTCTGCTTTCTTTAGGAGAAACAATGATTCCAAATGTTCAGATATTTGATAAAACGATCTCCGCATATCTTGTTTTGGCGATTCTCGGGCTGTTGACCACATTGTTTGTTGTTTATCGCATCGCGGAGCATCACGGGCTTGACGAGATCCAAATGCTGTTTATGACCCTGATCGGCTTTGGCGCAGCGGGAGCGGGTGGAGGCTTACTCTATGGCTTGACCAATTACCGCCTGATTGTGGCACTGTTTCGGAATTTCGACAAAATATCCTCCTTGTATTATAGAGTAGTAGTTTTTAGTGTCCCTCTCTAAGGACATGTGCT
>JAEDOK010000148.1 GCA_016302005.1 Oscillospiraceae bacterium
TCGGTCGTGCGGATGTTGGAGAGGAACTTGTTGCCCAAGCCCTCGCCCTTTGACGCACCCTTGACCAGTCCGGCGATATCGACGAATTCAATCACGGCAGGGGTGAACTTTTTCGGGTTGTGCAGATCCCGCAGCCACTCCAGCCGCTCGTCCGGCACGGCAACGACGCCGACATTCGGCTCGATGGTGCAGAACGCATAATTGTCCGCGGGAATCCCCGCATTGGTAATGGCATTAAACAATGTAGACTTGCCGACATTCGGCAGTCCGACGATACCTAATTTCATTTGATGTACCTTCCTTTTATTATGTCATGCGGCGGTTATAGAGCTTTGCAAGACCGCCTTCAGAGGTTTCGCGGTAGCTGGCGTTGATGTGCTGCCCCGTCTCCTTCATCGTGCGCACGACCATGTCGAAGCTGATGTTTCTCGAGCCGCAGAGGAAGGAGGAGAGGTTGAACGCATCCATTGCGCGCTTGGCGGCGACGGCGTTGCGTTCAATGCACGGGATCTGCACGAGTCCGCAGATGGGGTCGCAGGTCAGACCGAGCTGATGCTCCATGGCGACCTCGGCAGCGTATTCCGTCTCGGCAATGGGCTTATCCATGAGGGTGCAAAGGGCGGCTGCTGCCATGGAGCAGGCGGTGCCGATCTCCGCCTGACAGCCGCACTCCGCGCCGGAAATGGACGCGTTCCGCTTGACGAGGCTGCCGAACAGACCTGCCACGGCAAGCGCCTGCAATACCTTTTCATCGGGGATGTCGTGCCGCTCCTGCATATACAGAAGGACTGCCGGCAGGACACCGGCGCTGCCGCAGGTGGGCGCGGTGACGATGGTGCCGTTGCCGGCGTTCTCCTCGGAGACGGCAAAGGCATAGGAACAGACGATGCGCAACTCGCGTACCTGCGGCAGCTCGTTTTCCTTCTCCTGCATGAACAGATGCCGCGCCTTGCGCATGACATTCAGTCCGCCGGGAAGAACGCCCTCCGTATGCAGACCCACGGCGACCGAGCGCTTCATCGCCCGCCAGATCTCCGCGAGGAAGTCCCAAATCTCAGGGCCCTCGTTCAACTCGACATATTCACTCAGTGAGATATAGCGCCACGCGCAGAACTGCTGGATCTCCGCAAAGGAGTTTTCGGGATAGACCTCCTCCGCTTCGGACTGCGGCTCTCCGTCCACGACGATATCGCCGCCGCCGACAGAGAGTACGCGCAGGGAACCGACCTGCTCCTCGCCCCGGTAGGCGAAGAAATCCATTGTGTTCGGGTGGGGGAGCTGCTCGGTCGTATAGTCGCAGAAGATGATCTCTGTCCGCTCCTTGCCCAGCACCTCCAAAAGTACGCGGTCCGTGCCGTGGCCGCGTCCGGTCTTGCATAGAGAACCGTAAAGCGTTACGCGGTAACGGTCGGCATCGGGATAGCGCTGCAAAAACAGCTTTGCGGCACGCTCCGGACCGATCGTATGCGAGCTGGATGGACCCTTGCCGATCTTGTAAACGTCGCGGATTGATTTCATCCGATTCACCTCTGTTTCTGTAGTCAGTTATATTATAACAGGTTCTTGCAGAAAATACAATGACGGAAACTACATTTTCCGTGTGGCTTCCAGCGATAATTCACCCGCGAGCTTAAAAAGCGCGTCGGAAAGCACGGTTTCCACGGGAATATCCGTCAGCTCCGCGACGCGCCGATAGAATTCTGCGACCACGGGATCAAGGGTAACGGTGAACTGCACCATAGGGCTGCCTCCTTCGGAGAAAACTTCGCACCTCATTCTATGCCGCCACTTGACAAAGGTGTTATAATAACAATGAATGACTGCCGCCGACGCGCGGGAAAGGAAGAAATACAGAAATGGCAAAGGAAAAAAAGGTCGAGCAAATCACGGATATGGAGGTCGATTTTGCCCAGTGGTACACCGATGTGTGCAAAAAGGCGGAGCTGATCGACTACTCCTCTATCAAAGGTATGTTCATTTACCGGCCCTACGGCTACGCGATCTGGGAGAACATCCAGAAGCTCTTGGACGCTGAGTTTAAGAAGACGGGCGCGGAGAATGTCTATATGCCCATGCTGATCCCGGAATCCCTGCTGCAAAAGGAAAAGGATCATGTCGAGGGCTTCGCGCCGGAGTGCGCGTGGGTCACAATGGGCGGCAACGATAAGTTAGAGGAGCGCTACTGTATCCGTCCGACCTCGGAGACGCTGTTCTGTGAGCATTACCGCGATATCATCCATTCGTGGCGCGACCTGCCGAAGATGTATAACCAGTGGTGCAGCGTCCTGCGCTGGGAGAAAACCAGCCGCCCCTTCCTGCGCCACCGTGAGTTCCTCTGGCAGGAGGGACACACCATGCACGCAACGGCGGACGAGGCGCGTGAAGAGACCGAGCGGATGCTCAATGTCTACGCCGACTTCTGCGAAAATGTGCTTGCCATGCCCGTCACGCGCGGCAAAAAGACTGAGAAAGAGAAGTTCAACGGCGCGGAGGCGACCTATACCATCGAGTGCATGATGCACGACCGTAAGGCGCTGCAGGCGGGCACCTCCCACTATTTCGGTGACGGCTTTGCCAAAGCGTTTGACATTCATTTTACCGATAAGAACAACCAGCAGGCATTCCCGCATCAGACCTCGTGGGGCGTTTCCACCCGTCTGATCGGCGGCATTATCATGACCCACGGCGACAACAGCGGCTTGGTGCTGCCGCCGAAGATCGCGCCCGTGCAGCTCGTGGTCATCCCGATCGCGATGCACAAGGAGGGCGTCTTGGACAAAGCGCGTGAGGTCGCGGAGCGCTTGAAAACTGCCGGTGTGCGTGTGAAGATCGACGAGAGCGAGCAAAGCCCCGGCTGGAAGTTTGCTGAGTATGAGATGAAGGGCGTGCCGCTGCGTCTGGAGCTGGGACCGAAGGATATCGAGAACAACCAGTGCGTCCTTGTGCGCCGCGACAACGGCGAAAAGACCTTTGTCAGCCTTGACGAGCTGGAGACGAAAGCGGCGGAGCTTTTGGAAGCCGTGCATCAGGGCATGTTCGAGAAGGCAAAGAAGAACCTGACCGACCATATCTATGACGCCGAGACGCTCGAGGAAGCCAAGCGCCTGCAGCAGGAGCACGGCGGCTTCATCCGCACGATGTGGTGCGGCGACGAGGCTTGCGAGAACCGCATGAAGGAGGAAGCGGGCATGTCCAGCCGCTGTATGCCCTTCGCGCAGGAGAAGCTCGGAGACAAGTGCGCGATCTGCGGCAGGGAAGCAAAGACCATGATCTATTGGGGCGTGGCATATTAAGGAAATCAACAAGGGAGACGCTTTTCATGAAGCGTCTCCCTGATTCGTTTTTTTGCT
>JAEDOK010000149.1 GCA_016302005.1 Oscillospiraceae bacterium
CGTTGACATAGCAGTAGCAGCCCTTGCCCTGCGTTCTGCCCATGACGAGCATGTCAAAATCGTCCTCCTCCACGAGGGCGGAGTTGAAGCGGTATTCGGCGTAGTCCGCCTTGGTCATGTTTTTCGGGATCACGTCGCCCCGCAGCTCTGCCTGCGCGATCTCCTCCCGGACAGCGCCTAAGGTCGTCTCGACCTCGACACCCAAGACCTCGTTGAGATTCGAGTTGGCGTCCGCGTCCACGACGAGCAGGGGTGCCTTGCCGTCCTTGATGAGCGCGTCGATGAGCATGCCGCAGACGGTCGTCTTTCCGACGCCGCCCTTTCCGGCGACAGCGATGGTATGGGTCATGGGAATGATCTCCTTTACGGGAAATTGCGATGGTGCGTGAGAAAGTCTCCGAATCTGTCATTGCGAGGAGCGCAGCGACGCGGTAGCGCAGCCGTTCGTGAGGAACGAGCGTTACGGATGCGGCATACCCCTTGCGGGTGCAATCTTGTGCAGGAAGTAGCAAATGCGAACAAACCTACAGCCTGAGATTGCCACGACCGGTGTGCGCACCGGTCTCGCAATGACAAATCAGGGTAGCCCTCCCATGTCATTGCGAGGAGCGCAGCGACGTGGCAATCTATTTTGGCTAAGGGCTAAGGACTAAGGGTGAATGACTGTGGTGTGCTGCGCACGGATTTTGAATTGAGATTGCCACGACCGGTGTGCGCACCGGTCTCGCAATGACAATTAGGGGAGCTTAACCGATTAGATCAGGTCGAGCAGGCCGGCTTCCTTGGCGATGCGGGCGACATCGTCGTACTTGTTCAGTGCGTACAGATGGATGCCGTTGATGCCGCAGGCGCGGTACTCGTCGATCTGACGGATGGTGTATTCGATGCCGGCTTCCTTGAAGGATGCCTTCTTTGCCTCGACGTTGGCGTCGAACGGCTCCTTGTCGAACGGGTTCGGGAAGATCCAGTTCTTCGAGATGATCTCGCACAGGGCGCGGGGCATGACGCAGCCGTTGCGGGAGAGCGCCATGTTGATGGTGGCAGCCTGATCGAGGATCGGCATGATGCCCACATCCACGGGCATCCAGATACCGGCGGCGCGGATCGCGTCGAGCCAGTAACGGAACTGGTCCATATCCCAGCAGAGCTGGGTCATGATGTAGTCTGCGCCGTTGTCCTGCTTCTGCTTCAGGAAGGCAATGTCCGCCTCAAGGCTGCGGCAGGCGATATGTCCCTCGGGGGAGCCTGCTACGGCGATGGTGAACTTGTCGCCGAACTCCTGACGGACGAACTTGACAAGCTCGGTGGCGTAATGCAGGTCGCCGCCGGTGCCGGTCCAGCCGAAGGGGAGGTCGCCGCGCAGGGCGAGCATATGGTCGATGCCGTGGTCAAGGTAGGTCTGGAGCTGCTCCTTGATGCCTTCCTTGGTATTGCCGATGCAGGTGAAGTGGGTCACGCCGGTGCACTTGCCGTCCTTGACGATCTTGTCGAGGACTTCAAGGTTCTTGCCGACATTCGTGCCGCCCGCGCCGTAGGTGCAGGAGATGTAGTCGGGATTCAGGGTGTAGAGCTTCTCCAGCACGCCGCCCTCGCCGCAGAGCTTTTCCATGCCGACATCGGTCTTCGGGGGGAACACTTCAAAGGAAAACGCGTTGCGATGTTCCATGATTTCAGCAACATTCATGACAAATTGCCTCCTAATGATGTTTTTCTATGTCGGTGCGGATACGGATCCTGCCGAAATTCCGCACATTCCGATACAAATTTATCGTATCACACCAAAACGGGAAATGCAAGCGCTTTCCTGCCAAAATATTATTTTGCTCCGCTAAAAAACTGTGCAGGGTGATAGACTTATAATGAATTGGTTGCGCTCCGTTAGAGCTTGTAGCGCGCGGCAGCCTTGACGCGCCTTTGGAAAGCCTTTTTGGCTAAGGGCTAAGGACTAAGGGTGAATGACTGTGGTGTGCTGCGCACGGATTTTGAATTGAGATTGCCACGACCAGTGTGCGCACTGGTCTCGCAATGACAAATCAGGGTAGCCCTCCCATGTCATTGCGAGGAGCGCAGCGACGTGGCAATCTATTTTGGCTAAGGGCTAAGAGTGAATGGTGAATGACTGAGGTGTGCTTCGCACGATTTAGAATCCGCGCGGAGCGCTCCGAAGTCATTCACCCTTAGTCCTTAGCCCTTAGTCCTTTCCTTCCCGTTGGCGGGGACAAATTTGTTCCAATTCACAAATTGTTCACCCAAAACGGCGGGGTTGCGCTATAATGTTAGGCAGAAACAGAAAAAGGGGGAGTTCCGTATGGCAAAGACTGTGCTGATCGTGGAGGATGACCGCAATATTGCCGATCTTCTGCGTCTTTATTTGGAAAAAGAGAACTACGAGGTCGCCATCGCCCATGACGGGCTGCGCGGCGTGGAGCTGTTTCGGGAGAAGCAGCCATCCTTGGTGCTGCTCGATCTGATGCTGCCCGGCATGGACGGCTCGGCGGTCTGCCGTACCATCCGCTCCGAGAGCAAGACGCCCATCATCATGCTCACGGCGAAAAGCGAGACGGAGGACAAGGTCGCGGGTCTGAAATCAGGCGCGGACGATTATATCACCAAGCCCTTCGAGATGAAGGAGGTGCTTGCGCGCATCGAAGCGGTGCTGCGCCGCAGCGGCATCGAGCCGGAGAAGTCCTCGCGCCGTCTGGTGTTTGACAAGCTCATCATCGACATGGACGCCTTCGAGCTGACGGTCAACGGCAAAAAGGTGCCGACACCGCCGAAGGAGATGGAGCTGCTGTATCACCTCGCCTCCACCCCCAACCGCGTCTACTCCCGCAATCAGCTCCTGGACGAGGTCTGGGGCTTTGACTATTTCGGTGACACCCGTACCGTGGATGTCCATATCAAGCGCCTGCGCGAAAAGTTAGAGGGCGTGTCCGATCAATGGGAGCTGAAGACGGTCTGGTCGGTGGGCTATAAATTCGAGGTCAACGCGCAATGAAAACGACCTTTCGGCGGCAGATCACGCTGATCATCTGCGTTCTGCTCGCTGCAACCATGCTGACGGCGCTGTCCTTTTGGGCGGTGTTCGAGTATTACAGCACGCAGGAGCGGGAGCGGTCGCTTTGCAGCTCTGCCGAAGCGGTAACGGAGCTTATCGAGGCGTATTCCGCATCCTATCTAAATGACTGGAGCTTCCGCACGAATCTGTCGGTCGCCTCCGCCGCGTCGGAAAATGACATTCTGATCTGCGACACGGGCGGCACCGCCCGCATCTGCGCGCAGGATATTCAGCGCTGCACGC
>JAEDOK010000150.1 GCA_016302005.1 Oscillospiraceae bacterium
TTGTACGATGTTGCGCTTCAGCCCGCCAGAGTAGGGCATGACCTCTGCGACCGCACGCACGTGCGCGCCTTCGAGCGTCATACGACGCGCCATAATAAGGCCAATATCGCCGGAGCCGAGGATGACGACCTCGCGCCCGGGCATCAGCCCCTCAGTGTTGATGAGTCGCTGCGCTGTGCCAGCGGTGTAGATGCCAGCGCAGCGGGTACCGGGGATGTTGAGAGCGCCGCGTGGCCGCTCACGGCAGCCCATGGCGAGAACGATCGCGCCGGCCTTGATCTGCTCGAGCCCGTGTTCGCGCGAAGAGCATGTGACGACGCGCTCGCGTGAGATGTCAAGTGCCATAGTGTTGAGCTGATAGGGAATGCCGAGGACGCGGACCTCATTTGCAAAGCGTGCGGCATATTCTGGCCCCGCCAGCTCCTCGCCGAAGGTGTGCAGGCCGAAGCCGGAGTGGATGCACTGGTTGAGAATGCCACCGAGCTCGCGGTCGCGCTCTAGGATGAGAACGTCATCTGCGCCGTGCCGCTTGGCGGCGATGGCGGCAGCAAGGCCCGCAGGACCTCCGCCGATGATGAGAACGCCGATCTGTTTCATACTCAGACCTCCTTTGTCGTGCCAGTGAGCAGTTGGGACGCACCACCGTGCTTGGTCAGTACCGCTTGAGGGATGCCGAGCTCGCGGCTGAGCAGTTCCATGACGCGTGGTGAGCAGAAGCCGCCCTGACAGCGTCCCATCCCCGCGCGGGTGCGGCGCTTTACGCCGTCGAGCGAGCGGGCGCCACGGCGGATCGCCTCGACGATCTCCCCCTCGCTGATGGATTCGCAGCGGCAGATGATGTTGCCGTAGGCAGGTGACTGCTCAATCAGGGCGCGATGTTCCTCGAAGGGCAGCGTGCGCGGATTGACAATAGCCCTGCGTACAGCGATAAAATCCGGCTTTTTTTCGGCGTGCAGCCTGTCCGCCGCCCACTGCGCGACCATCTCGCCTATGGCGGGAGCTGAGGAAAGACCGGGGGATTCGATACCGATCACATCGAAGTAGCCAGGCGCGTGTTCACCGATGATAAAATCCTCACTTTCCTGTACGGCGTGTGCGCGCAGCCCAGCAAACGAGGTAATGATGTCTCGCAACGGAAGATCCGGAACGCTGCGCGCGGCCGTGGCAAGCGCCTTTTCCAGTCCTCTGGCAGTCGTCTCGGTAGCGTCCCTGTCGGGAATATCTTCAGCTGTCGGGCCGACAAGCAGATTGCCGTGAATGGTTGGTGTGACGAGCACGCCTTTGCCGAGTACTCCGGGCAGCTGGAAGATCGTGTGCGTAACAAGCCAGCCGTCGCGCCTGTCAAACAGGCAGTACTCTCCGCGCCGTGGAATGATGCGGACCTTTTCCCCGCAGATCTGGTTGTGCAGAATGTCGCCATATACACCGGCAGCATTGATGAGAAGGGCTGCGTGATACGCATCGCCAGAGGATGTGGTGACGGTGTAACCGGAGGCACCAGGGGAGATGGTCTCCGCCGCCGTGTTGAAAAAGAAGCAAGCGCCGTTGGCCTGCGCATTCTCGAATAGTGCGTAGGTCATGGAGAACGGACAGACGATGCCGCCAGTTGGCGCGCAGAGCGCGGCAACGGCCTCGGTGGAGATGGCGGGTTCGAGCGCACGCACCTCGTCGCCAGAGAGCAGACGCAGCGAGGGAACCCCGTTGGTGAGCCCGCGCTCGTACAACGTATGGAGCTGCGGGAGAGCTTCCTGTTCGAAGCACAGCACGAGCGAGCCGTTGCGGCGAAATGGGAAGTCGAGCTCGGCGGCGAGTTGATCCATCATCGCGTTGCCGCGCACATTAAGCTTTGCCTTCAGGCTGCTTACGGGCGCGTCAAAGCCTGCGTGGATGATGGCACTGTTGGCCTTGGAGGTGCCACAACAAACATCCTCCGTGCGTTCCAGCACGGCGACGGAGCAGTCAAAGCGGCTCAGCTCGCGGGCAATGGCACAGCCGATGACGCCTGCACCGAGAATGATAACATCGTAGGAATGCAACATGGGAAAAACCGTCCTTTCGTAAAAGCGGAACGAGCTATGTGCAAAGAAAAAAGAGCCACACAAAACAAGACGCAGCTTCCTGCGCCGGCTCTGCATAGCTCAAATTCTCAATGCACAAATATTAAGATTAATACTATTATAAGAGCAATTGTACCGATTTGCAAGCCCCTTGCGAAAAAGTTTGCAAAATGCTGGCTTATCCTGACGGCTGACATAATCGGATGCCGTCATTTCTACTTCAATGACGTAGCTGCCCGCAGCTTTTCAGTCACAGGGGGGTTCCCTGCGGCCCGAAATGAGGATGTTATATCCCCAAAGGGAAGAATAGAGGAAGTCCGCAAAACCCTGATTTTCAAGGCCTTGCGGGCAGATTGCTGTTCGAAAGGGTAGACATTCCGGTAGACGTCTGCGCGGGCTAACGGTCAGCGAACGATGACGCAGTGGTCGTTTTTGGAGGTAAACATTGGGTAGACATGGAAATACACTATGTGGTGCAATCAATCTGTGGTATCGATCAGAGGGATGTTTGGGGCCTTGTATATGGCTTATTCAACCAACTGGTACAAAAAGGCATTACTTACCCCTCAGATTTTGCGTTGTCTCGCGCGATGGTTTCTTTTACAGCACGATAGAGAAAGTTGTTCAGGGACTCTCCCTGCGAGGCGGCGTGAGCATGCAGAACGGCGCGCTCACCCTTTGGAACACGCAGTTTAATGTCATCAAATTGATCGTGATACTTTTTGCAGGATCTTGCTTGAGCTTCAGTTTGCGGCATTACAATTCCTCCTAAAAGTCATCTTGTTAAACTCCATTATAATAAAAAAGTGAGAAATAGTCCATATGGTAGGTACACCTATATCTTGAACAAAAATCTACTGGAAATGTTGTGTAAAACGTCACATTGACAATAGGTATACCTATATGCTATACTGATATCAAAGAAAATAAAACAGCGGCAGAGTATAGGGGCGGCAACCCCTATACTCCTGCGCAGGTGGTACTGGCACCTACACAACGACATTCGTCGCACCGCACTCGTAGTATATCCTTTTCTAAAGAGGATTGCAAGAAAAAACTATGAGTTTGGCGTGACCGTCATTTCTCATACTCACGCACCGTGTAGGGTTCTCGACCTGCACGGTGTTTTGTTTTCATCTTAGATGGAAAGGGGTTATGAGAATGGTATTTGTGCCGCCATAAGCAAACAGCCTTTTGGCATGTTTGCCGACCTGCCTTCATATTC
>JAEDOK010000151.1 GCA_016302005.1 Oscillospiraceae bacterium
TTCGTATTCGCCGGAATACATACAAGATGCTAAATGATTCTGCGAGATTGCCACGCCCCCTTCGGGGTCTCGCAATGACAAAACTGTAGTTTTTTTGACAGTCTGACGGATCCCCTCTCCGGTTGCGGAGAGGGGATTCGTATTGGTGATTGGTATAAAATGAATATATTTTATCGTTTTTCGTAATTTATGTCGATATTTTCAAAATGAAATGAGGCTGTAGGATAAAACCAATGTGCAGGTATGCCGCAAAAAAAGGAAGAAGCGGCGCTGTCTCCGAAAGGTCATGGAAAAGCAACGGTTTTTTCTTGCAATTCTGCCCGAGAAGACGGTATGACGGCGGAATTCCGCACATTTTGCGCCGAAATGGGCGTACAATACTGCCAAAGACAGAAAACTTGCAACCTGAAGGGAAAATACAACAGTATTATCAGTTTTTCTTGAAAACAGTTGCAATTTTTGTGCAAAGTGGTATAATCAAGATGCATATTCATCATTATGCCATATACCTAAAGGAGGCAAAACATGGATCAAAACTTACTGAATTCAATCAAACGCTTTTCCGACGGCGATGAGCTGCGGGCATATACCTTCCTCGGCTGCCATCCCGAGCAGCGCGACGGTGTAAACGGCTATGTGTTCCGCGTCTGGGCGCCGCACGCGCAGAGTGTCAGCGTTACGGGTGACTGGAATTTCTGGAATCCCGAGGATATGCCGATGTCGCCCGTGAAAAACGGCGTTTGGGAGGCCTTTTCCGCCAATGCGCAGGAGGGGCAGTCATATAAATATTTCGTCCGCCGCGCCAACGGTTCGACGGTCTATAAGGCAGACCCCTACGGCTTCCAAATGCAGAAGCTGCCTGAAAACTCAAGCCGTATCTGTACGCTGGACGGTTATGCATGGGGTGACGCAGCCTATCGCCGCAAGCAGGGCAAGCGCAAGCTCCTTGACAGCCCGATGAACATTTATGAGATGCACTTCGGCTCATGGAAGCGCAAGCCCGACGGCAGCGTACATAATTATGAGGAGCTTGCCGAGCATCTGATCCCCTATTTGAAGGAGATGGGCTATACCCACATCGAGCTGATGCCGCTGTCCGAGTATCCCTACGATCCCTCGTGGGGCTATCAGGTCACGGGCTATTATGCGCCGACCTCCCGCTACGGCGACCCGAAGCAGCTCATGAAATTCATTGACAAGTGCCATCAGGCGGACATCGGCGTTCTGTTTGACTGGGTTCCCGCGCACTTCCCGAAGGATGAATACGGACTGTACGAGTTCGACGGCACCTGCTGCTACGAGCTGTCCGACCCGATGATGAACGAGCACCCCGACTGGACGACCCGCATTTTCGACTTCGGAAAGGGCGAGGTGCAGTCCTTCCTGATCTCCAACGCGATCTATTGGCTGGAGATGTACCATGTGGACGGTCTGCGTGTGGACGCGGTGGCGGCGATGCTCTACCTTGACTACGGCAGAAGAGAGTACCATCCGAACAAGTTCGGCGGCAAGGAGAATTTAGAGGCGATCGCCTTCCTGCGCAAGCTGAACCGCGCGGTCTTCTCCGTCCGCCGCAATGCCATCACGGCTGCGGAGGAATCCACAGCCTTCCCGATGGTCACCAAGCCGGATTACGACGGCGGACTCGGATTCCTGTTCAAGTGGAACATGGGCTGGATGAACGACTCGCTGAAATATATGTCCCTCGACCCGCTCTACCGCAAGGGCAGCCACAATCAGCTCACCTTCTCAATGACCTATGCGTATTCGGAGAATTACATTCTGCCGCTGTCGCACGATGAGGTCGTTCACTGCAAGAATTCGCTCATCAATAAGATGCCCGGCGAATATGATATGAAGTTCAGCAATCTGCGCGCCTTCTACGGCTATATGATGGCGCATCCGGGCAAAAAGCTCAGCTTCATGGGCAATGAGTTCGCGCAGTTTGCCGAGTGGAACGAAAAGGGTCAGCTTGACTGGTTCCTGCTCGAATATCCGCGCCACAAGCAGATGCAGGACTATGTCCGTGACCTGAACCGCTTCTATCTTGACCACAGCAGCCTGTGGAATAATGACTCCGACTGGGAGGGCTTCCGCTGGATCGTCGTGGATGACTATTGCAACAGTGTGATCGTCTTCCGCCGCATTGACCGCAGAGGCAGAGAGCTGATCTGCGTGTGCAACTTCTGCCCGGTCCTGCGCGAGCATTATCGTTTTGGCCTGCCCCGTGCGGGCGAATATGAGCCGGTCTTCAGCAGCGACGATGAAAAGTACGGCGGCAGCGGGACGGTGCTTCCCACCGTCACGGCGGAGAAGGAACCGCTGCACGATCTGCCGTTCTCCGGCGAATTCACCATTGCGCCGATGTCCGTCGCGTTCTATAAGAAAAAGGTCACGCCGAGGAAGAAAAAGGACACAACGGATACCAAGAAAACCAAGCAAGCCAAGTAAACAACCTCCCACGGGCGTGGGATCACAAGACGGAATTCAACCAAATAAGAAAAAGGAGATGTGCGCATGAACTTTCAGAAAAAGCACTGTGTTGCCATGCTGCTGGCAGGCGGTCAGGGCAGCCGCCTGATGGTATTGACGGAGAACACCGCAAAGCCCGCTGTCCCCTTCGGCGGAAAATACCGCATCATTGATTTCCCTCTGTCCAACTGTGTTAACTCCGGCATCGACACGGTCGGCATTCTCACGCAGTATCAGCCCTTGGAGCTGAACGAGTACATCGGCAACGGTCAGCCGTGGCGCTTGAACCGTTCCCACGGCGGTGTACAGGTGCTGCCGCCCTATGCCCGCAGCAAAAAGTCGGAGTGGTATAAGGGTACGGCGAACGCGATCTACCAGAATATCCCCTTCATTGAGCGCTACGATCCGGACAATGTGCTGATCCTTTCGGGCGACCATATCTATAAGATGGATTACGCCGCCATGCTCCGTTACCACGAGCAGAAGGACGCCGACTGCACCATCGCCGTGCGCACCGTGCCCCTCGCGGAGGCGAGCCGCTTCGGCATCATGAACACGAGGGAAGACGGCGAGATCTATGAATTTGAGGAGAAGCCCAAACATCCGAAGAGCACGAATGCCTCTATGGGTATTTACATCTTCAAATGGAGCGTCCTGCGGGAGTTCCTAATCGCCGATGAGGAGGATCCGACCTCTGAAAACGACTTTGGCAAAAATGTCATTCCGGCGCTGCTGAAGACGGGACATAAGCTCTTTGCCTATGAATTCCGCGGCTACTGGAAGGATGTCGGCACGATCAACTCCCTG
>JAEDOK010000023.1 GCA_016302005.1 Oscillospiraceae bacterium
CCACTCTGATTTCTCACTTCTGCCTTAACGCGGCAAACGGGGTCTCCCCTCGCTCCCGAACGCACTTCCCCCACGCAGCGCCATGCCCGCTTCCAGCCGACGGCGGTCACTCTCTGCCACGCCCCTTGCAGGGTACTCTTTTCGATCCACGCGATATTTTCATTGCCATTATATTAGCATTTCCAAGGAAATGTGTCAAGCAAAAAAGCACATTTCGCAAAGAATCGCCCCTGTTGGTTGGGGACATGTCCCCGCCCTACGACCGACGATTGCAATCCTCCGTAGGGCACGACGACTCGGCGCGTCGTGTGCAGGCAGTTGCAGTCTATCCCTTTTTCTCCTTCAGCACATCATGATTCTTGATGAAGTACTCCACGCCGGAGTAGAGGGTGGTTGCGGAGATCAGACCGACGATGATCCAGTTGAGGGTTTTAATGAAGCACATGCCTAAGAGATCTGCGAAAATGGTCGTGTTGAAAAACAGCATCAAGCACATGCCCGCCATTGTGACGGCGGTTTTGACCTTGCCGGACCAGCCTGCCGCGATCACTCTGCCCTTGCCCGCTGCGATCAGGCGCAGACCCGTTACGGCAAATTCCCGTGTCAGGACGATCATCAGCGCCCACGCGGGGAACACGCCCCACTCGCAGAACATCGCCATAGCAGCAATGACCAGCACCTTGTCCGCCAGCGGATCAAGGAATTTGCCGAGATCGGTCACCTGATTATAGCGGCGGGCGATCTTGCCGTCGATCAGATCGGTCAGGCTCGCAATGGCAAACACCGCCAGGGAAACATACTGCATGACCGTGCCGTACGCCTCCGCAAGGTACATACAAACGAGGAAAACAGGGATCAAAAGCACACGCGCCAGCGTGAATTTGGTTGCAGTCGTCATCGCTCAATCCTCCTTGAAACTTCCCACAAGGTCGCCATCGGCTACGCCCGTGATCTGCACCTGCACAAAGCTGCCGGGACGCACCGCCCTCTCACTGTCAAAGACAACTCTGCCGTCAATGTCCGGCGAATCGGCATAGGTCCTGCCGAAATACTGCTCCGTCTCGGGATCGTAGCCCTCACAGAGCACCTCCATCGTCGTGCCGAGGCGTGCTTCGTTATACGCATCCATAATGCGTGATTGCAGCTCAGAGACGATCTCCGCGCGGCGAACGGCAGTCTCCTCATCGGGATGCTCCATTTTTGCCGCCGCAGTCCCCTCCTCGGGAGAGAAGGCAAACGCGCCGACGCGCTCCAGCTTGTATTCGCGCAGCCAATCGCACAGCTCCTCGAATTCCGCCTCGCCCTCACCCGGCAGACCCGTGATCAAGCTGGTGCGGATCACGGCATCCGGAATCTTCTTGCGTATCTTGGCAAACAGTTCGTTCAGTTCCGCCTTGGTACCCCGGCGATTCATCTTCTTGAGGATCGTATCATTGACATGCTGGATGGGGATATCCATATACTTGACGATCTTCGGCTCGGACGCAATGACCTCCAGCAGCTCGTCGGTCAGCTCGTCGGGATAGAGATAATGCACCCGCACCCAATGCAGCTTTTCGATCCTGCAAAGCTCCCGCAAAAGCTCCGGGAGCTTTCGCTCACCGTAGAGGTCGATACCGTAGCGGCTGGTATCCTGCGCAACGACGATCAGCTCCTTCACGCCGTCCTCTGCCAGCATCCGCGCCTCATAGAGGCAGTCGTCCATCGTGCGGCTGCGGTATCTGCCGCGCAGGGACGGAATGACGCAGTAGGAGCAGCGGTTGTCGCAGCCCTCCGCGATCTTTAAATAGGCGTAATACTCCGGCGTGGTCAGGATGCGTCCCGCCTCGCTCATCGGCGCATGGATGTCGCCGAATTCACTGACAGTCTCGCCGCCGAGCAGACGCTCCGCAACAGAAACGATATCGTCATAGCTGCCCGTGCCGAGCACGCCGTCCACTTCCGGCATTTCGGTCAGGATCTCGTCCTGATAGCGCTGCGAGAGGCAGCCGGTGACAAGGAGCTTTCCGATCACACCCGCTGCTTTCAGCTCTCCCATGGCAAGAATATTGTCGATCGCCTCGCTCTTGGCGGAGTCGATAAAGCCGCAGGTGTTGATGATGACGACATCCGCGCCCTCTACCGTGGGCAAGATCTCATAGCCCGCCTCCCGCAGGAGGTACATCATCTGCTCCGCGTTGACCTGATTTTTCGCGCAGCCGAGGGAGATCATCCCGATGCTTTTGCTCATAAACCTAATTTCCTTTCTTCATTCCTCGAAGAATTCTTCCTCCGACGCGTAGCGGGAAAGCGCACGTCGAATGTCCTCCCATGAATGTCCGCGCCGCAAGAGCGCGTCCGTTGCGCGCTTGATCTCCGTGCGGTCGGGAGTTTTGCCGCGAAAGCGGCGCTGTAAAAACAAGTCAATGGCATCGTCCTGCAGCGGAAGCTGCTCCAGTGCCTCGTCCCACAGTTCCTTGGGAACTCGCTTTTCGTAGAGCATTTGACGGATCCGCGCCGCGCCGTAGCCCCTTGCCGCGCCGCTGCGGACGATCTGCGCGGCAGTCCGGCGGTCATCCAGCAAGTGCAGCTCAGAAAGCCACGCAACCGCTTCTTCGGCGTGTTCTTCCGTCTCGCCCTTCTGCACGAGGCGGCGCTGCAGCTCCGTTTTTGTGACCGATGCCGCCGAAACGATGCGCACGGCGCGTTCCCTTGCCGAAGCCGCGCCGCAGGTCTCTTTGATCGAATCCATTGCCGCGTCGGGCAGCTCCATGCCGGCATACAAGCCCAGCTCCGCGATGGCGGCGGGCAGGATCAGCAGACTTTCCCCGTTGTCAAATCGGACACGCAGCTTTCCCTGTGGGGAGCGGGTCTGCTCGATCGCCTCAACCCTCATCAAAATCCTCGGCGGAGATGTCTACCGCCTTGGCGGCAGGCGCAGCAGGCTTTCTGGAACGGGCGCTTTGCAGCTCTGCAAGATGCTCACGCACCTTCTTTTCCAATTCGTCCGCAAGCTCCGGGTGCTCCGCGATATACTGCTTGGCATTGTCGCGTCCCTGTCCGATGCGTTCGTCGCCGATGGAGAACCAACTGCCGCTCTTGTTGACCAGCTCCAGCTCCACCGCCATATCCAAAAGCTCACCGAATTTGGAGATACCCTCACCGTACATGATATCAAACACCGCCTCGCGGAAGGGAGGCGCGACCTTATTCTTAATGACCTTGACGCGGGTACGGTTGCCGATGATCGTACCGCCGTCCTTGATCGCCTCGACCTTACGCACATCGAGGCGGACGGAGGCATAGAACTTCAGCGCATTGCCGCCCGTGGTCGTCTCGGGGTTGCCGTACATCACACCGATCTTCATGCGAAGCTGGTTGATGAAAATGACGATGCAGTTGGTCTTTGCGATCGTGCCTGCCAGCTTGCGCAGCGCCTGCGACATCAAACGCGCCTGCAAGCCGACGAACGCATCGCCCATCTCGCCCTCGATCTCCTGCCGCGGCACAAGGGCTGCAACGGAGTCCACAACAACGACGTCGATCGCGCCGGAGCGGACAAGGGCATCCGTGATCTCCAACGCCTGCTCACCCGTGTCGGGCTGAGAGACGAGCATGGAGTCGATATCCACACCGATCGCCTCGGCATAGGTCGGGTCGAGCGCGTGCTCCGCGTCCACGAAGGCGACCTCACCGCCCCGCTTCTGCGCCTCTGCAACAACATGCAATGCCAGCGTCGTCTTGCCGGAGGATTCCGGACCGTAGATTTCAATAATTCTGCCCTTCGGAAGTCCGCCGATGCCGAGGGCGGCATCCAGCGCCAGGGAGCCGGTGGGGATCGCGTCGATATTCATCTCGGGGCGGTCACCCAAACGCATGACCGAACCTTTGCCGAAATTCTTCTCGATCTGATGCAGGGCGGTTTCCAGTGCTTTCTTCTTATCCTCCGCAGGTGCAGGGGCTTCATAAGTCGGTTTCTTCTGTGCCATGTTCAATCTTCCTCTCTTTTTTGGGCAAGTACCGCCCTTGTAATATCTGCCGTGTCTTTTCTTAATTCTAAAATCTCATAGCCGCCGCGCTCCAAAAGCGAACAGACGGCACTTTCCTGCCCCATGCCGAATTCAAAGCACAGATAGCCGTTTCCGCGCAGGGCGGAGGTAAAATTCCGAATGATCGCGCGGTAGAAATCCAGCCCATCCTCGCCGCCGTCGAGCGCAAGGTGCGGCTCAAAATCGCGGACGGAGGGGTCGAGCGACTTCATCTCCTCACTCGTCACATAGGGCGGGTTGGCGACGATCAGGTCAAAGGTCCCCAAAAACTCCTGTGCCGGTTTTTTTGCATCAATGGGCACGCATTTGACCCGTGCGGCAAGCTTTAAGTCCTGCGCGTTGCGTCTTGCCACCCGCAGCGCTGCCTGCGAGATATCGCCCAGCGTCACGCGAGCATCCTTGACACGCTTCGCGATGGCAAGCCCGATACAGCCGCTGCCTGTGCAGAGATCCAAAATACGCGGATTCTGCTCCAAAAACAGCGCCTTTTTAATGGCAAGCTCCGTCACAACGGTGGTATCGTCGCGTGGGATCAGCACATCAGGCGTGACGGTCAGGGTCATGTCGTAAAAATCCCACTGTCCGAGGATGTAGGGCATTGGTTCTCCCTTGACATAGCGCTGTACAAAGGACTCAGCAAGCTCACAGATCTCCTGCGAGGCATACAGCTCCCGATCCGCGATCATCTGCTCCGCCGTCTTCCCCGAGGCGGCACAGATCAGCTCACGAGCGATGTTCGAAGCGAACTGTCCTTCCTTCGGCAGCAGAGCTTTGCGCGCGTCCAAGTAAAGGTCCGCGTACTTCTTTACCATTTGTCACTGCCCTCCTGTTCCGGCAGCACCAGTGTCAGCGCCTCAATGCCGACCTCGATCATCGAATCATCCGGCTCGTTGGTCGTTAAGTATTGCAGCCACATGCCCGGCGCGGACAACGCGTGCGTCAGCCAGTTATCAAAGCGTCCGACCAAGCGGTTGAATTCATAGCTGATGCCGACCACAAGGGGCAGGAGCAGCAGCTTGAGCGCGACCCGCACGAGGGCGTTCAACACAGCGGAGTCAAATTCCGGCGTGATCGGCCGCAGCAGCACCGACGCGACCGAGAATACCAGAATCGACACGATAATGACAACAAAGAGGAAGCTCGTGCCGCAGCGCGGGTGCAAGCGGGTCTGCGCCCGCACGTTTTCGACCGTCAGCGGCAGCTTTGCCTCATAGCAGCGGATGGTCTTATGCTCCGCGCCGTGGTAGGAGAACACGCGTTTCATATCCTTCATCCGTGAGATGAGGAACATGTACACAAGGAAGATCGCAATGCGGACCGCGCCCTCGATCAAGTTGCGCACGATCTCATTGTCGGTGATCCAGCGGTTGATAAAGGAACCGATCAGCGACGGCAGGACAATGAACAGTCCGACGGAAAGGGCGATTCCCAGCACCACGGCAACCGTGACAAGAACACTCTGCGCTTTTTCAGAGTAGAGCTTCTTTTCCAGCCATGCATCAAATTTTGACTGTTTTTCCGCAGAGTTTTCCTCTTCATCTACGAAAAAATCCGCAGAATACATCAGCGCGCTCACGCCCGTTTTCATCGAGGCGCAGAAGTTGAACACGCCGCGCACAAAGGGAATCTTCTTCACGCTGCATCTTTTTACCGGCTTACGCGGCTCGACCTTGGTATGGATGCCGTCCTTCGCGCGCACGACCGTCGCGCACTTGTCGGGGCCCATCATCATGATACCCTCGATCAGCGCCTGACCGCCGATCATCGTCTTAAATTTCTCATTGGTTGTTTTTTTTGCCATAGCTGTCCTTTCTATCGCTCTGCAACAGGCAGGGAGATGGTCACGAGCGTGCCGCCGCCCTCGGCGTTCGACAGCTCCAGTGTGCCGTTATGCATGGAGACGATCTCCTCACAGACGGCAAGTCCGATGCCGCTGCCGCGCGCCTTGCTTGTGCCCTTATAAAACTTCTTTTTGACCAGCGGCAGCTCCTCCTCGGGAATGCCGGGCCCGAAATCGCGGATACGCACAACCACAGAGTCTCCTTCAAGCCGCATTTCCGCCGTAATCTTGCCGCCCTCGCCGCCGTGCTTTGCCGCATTGTCGAGGATGTTTAAGAAAACCTGCCGCATTCGAGAGGGGTCACACGGAATCTCAGGGATCTCCTCCTCGTTTTCCAAATAGACAAGCTCGATATTTTCCTGCTTCAGACGAGAGCCGTACATAAACACCGTATCTTCAAACTCAGCGCGGATATCACTCATCGTCACATTTAGCGTAAAGCGCCCGTCCTGCATCCGCGTGAATTCCAGCAGCTCCTCGACCATGCCGGTCAAACGGCGCGATTCGCGCAGGATGATATTCAGTCCGCGCCTTGCCTCGGTGGAGTCCACGCTGCCGCCTGCGGAGAGGAGGGTTTCGCTCCAGCCGCTAATTGCCGTCAGGGGTGTGCGCAGCTCATGAGAAACCGATGAGATAAACTCCGACTGCATTTTCTCCGACTGGCTGATCTTATTGGACATATCGTTGATCGTGTCTGCAAGCTCACCGATCTCGTCGTCAAACTGCCGCTGGATCTGCACACCGTAGCCGCCCGAGGCGATACGCTTTGCCGTCGCGGTGATCTCCGAGACCGGCACAAGGATGGATTTGAGATAGTATCTGCCGCTGATATAGACGATCAGCATCATCAGCATACCGACCAGCACAATGATCAGGCTGAACACCATGATCTGACGATCCACGCGGGAAAGGCTCGTCACATACCGCAGCACGCCGATGACCTCACCGTTGGAATAAATCAGCGGGCTGGACACCGCCATAATGCGTTCCCCTGTGGCGGGATTCTCCCCCGTAAAGGAGCTGATCTGCTTCGTTTCAATCGCCTGGGTGATGTCGCTCGTCACAGTTGCCTCGGTGGAAAGCGGTCCGTAGGAGGAAGCCACGATACGGTAATTCGTGTTGATGAATTGCAGCTCCATGATGTCCTTTGATTCAAAGGTCTGTGTGAACTTTGCGCAGGAGTGGTAATATTCGTTGTAGCTCTTGCCGATGTAGGTCTCAAAGAAGCTCGTACTCGCGCGCGCCTTTGCCTCCAAGCCCGCCTCCATACTGGAGTAGTAATACGCGGCGACGGTAACGGAAAGTGCAGTAACGCATAACAGCACCAGTGCAAGCACGATACTCAGGGTGTTGCGCAGCCAGCGCCGCTGCAAGCCCTTTCCCCTTTTCATGCCATCCGCCTCCGGCATTACAGCCCCCACTTATAGCCAAAGCCCCAGACCGTCGTGATATAGGTCGGGTTCGCGGTATTGTCCTCAATTTTAATGCGCAGGCGGCGGATGTTGACATCGACGATTTTTAATTCGCCGTCATAGTCTCTGCCCCAGACCGATGTCAGAATGTCCTCACGGGAGAGGGCGCGCCCGGGATTCTGCATAAAGAGCTGGATGATGGCATATTCCACCTGCGTCAGCTTAATGCGTCTGCCATCCTTTTCCAGCGTGCGGTTACGGATGTTCAGCGTGAACGGCTCGTGGACGATGATCTCCGGATCAGACTCCGCGCCGCCGCCGACTCTGCGATAAAGCGCGTCGATGCGCGCGGTCAGCTCTGCAGGGGAAAAGGGCTTCGTCACATAGTCGTCCGCCCCCGTCATGAGTCCCGTCACCTTGTCCATCTCCTGCGTCCGTGCCGTCAGCATGATGATGCCAATGGTTTTGTTGGTCGCGCGGATGTTGCGGCAGACCTCAAAGCCGTCAATGTCGGGCAGCATGATGTCCAAAATCGCCACGCCGACATCCGGATTTTCCTTCAGCCGTTCCAGCGCCTCCATGCCCGTGCCTGCCTCAATCGGGTCATAGCCCGCTCGCTTCAGATTAATGACCACAAAGCTGCGGATGCTGACCTCGTCCTCCAATATCAGTACCTTTTTCATTCTCATATCCTCCTCGGCGTTATCCGCCGTTGCTTTTTTACTCTGTTTCGCCCGTCTTCCAGTCCACGCGGATGAAGTGGAACATGCTCTGCAGCGTCTCGAAGTCAAGCTGCGTCGTATCCGCGATCGCGCAGAGGTAGATTTGATCGCCCTTTTCCGTCAGCTTCTGCCAACTGTCCTCCTGCAGCATCTGCGCAGCATCGTCTCCACTGACGGCAGTCAGAGAAAACAGCTCCGCCGCGCCGTTCTCGTCCACGAGCAAAAAGCGGTAGCCAAGCGTCGTTCCGTAGACTGCGGCGCGCGAGACGGCAAGACGCTCCTCCCACTGCCGCGGGATCTCAAGATACCAGCCGTTAGAGTAGTTGTGGTAGGTCAGGCATTTGGTCCGCTCCGTCCCATCGGGATAGAGGTTGTACCAGCAGATCAGTGAGCGGTTCTTTGAGGTCTCATCGTCCTCCAGCTCCTGCATAGCGATCAGACGCGGCAGCTCGATCAAGCCGTCGGAATCAATATCATTGCTGTAAACATAATAATCGCGGACGGTTTTTACGCCCGTGGAATTATCCTCCGTGCGCGTAAGATTGACAAACTCGCCGTTGCGCAGCCCGAAGATATCCGTCACGATCGTCCCCTCGTCATATTCCGAGGCGACAAAGACTGCAGGTACCGATTCGCACATTTTACCGGTGATAATACGCCGTACCGCCGTGACGGCAGTCGTCATGCTCGCCTCGCGCTCCCGCAGAAGCTGATCTTCCTTCCAATGGTAGTATTCCGCAACGCCGAGCTGCTCGGTATCCGCACGCAGGAGCACAAGGTCGCGATTCCCATCCTCGTCGAGGTCGGCAGTAATGAATTCGGTGTAGTTTGCCGTCAGAAGCTCCTGCAGCCCGTCGCCGCGCAGAGCGTATACACCGAGGGTCTGCGCCACCTGATCGCTGATCTGTCTGCCGATCACCAGCTCATTTCCCGCAGCGCCGTCTATCTGCACATATTCCACATGGTCAAAGCTGCTGCCCGCAAAATCGACCTTTGCAATCAGCGAATACTTTCCCTCGCGTTTGCCGAATACACAAACAGAGAGGGGTGTGCTGCCCGTTGTTTTGAGATAGACGATCGCCTCGTCCTTTCCATCTCCGTCAAGATCCGCAAGCTGCACCGACTGCTGGTTGTCTCCCGCCGTCGGTGGGCAGTAGGAAGCGCCCTCCGGCATTGCCTTTTCGATGGCGCTTTGCAGCTCATAATAGTCTGACGACTGTTTCGGGATCGCGTAGAGATTTTCCGCAGGCTCGAGAAAGCAGCCGGTGAGCGAAACGAGCAGGGTAACCAGCAGGGCAAACAGTATCATACGTTTCATCACGGTGCCTCCTCCCCATCATAATTGCTTCGCATATTATACCATAGGTCGTTACAAAAGTGTAGCCTGTTTGTTAAAATTATTTCAGTACCACACTGTTTTCTCCCAGCAGTGTGCGCAATTCTGTTAACATATCCTCGCGCACGGAGCAGACCGTGCCGCGGCGCACGCCGGTGTCGGCATAATAGAGCACGGTTTGCAGACTGCCCGGGAACATATTGAGGATCGCGCGGGTCTTTCGGTCGGCAAGACAGCCCTCCGACGGCAGCTTCAGATAGAGCTTCTGTGGCTCCCGCCGCGCCACATCGGTCAGCAGGCGCGCCTCATTGACAACCATCTGCGGTGCCTTTTCATCACGCACGGAGAGTCTTCCCTCAACAACAACGGGCGTGTTTTCCTTCAGATAGTTTCCGCATTTTGCGATCACATTGGAAAAGACCAGAAGCTCGATGGAGGCGGTGTCGTCCTCCAAGGTCACATACGCCATCATGGAGTTGTTGCGCGTTGTCTTCATGCGCACGGTCTCAATGATTCCCGCGATGCGGGCGATCTGCTCGTCGCGGAAAACGCCGTCCGCGGTTTCGAAGGACTGCAAAATCCGCAGGATCGGCACAACGCCGCTGCCCTTGAGCTGCTTGCGGTATTCGTCCATCGGATGCCCGGAGAGGTAGAGCCCGATGGTCTCCTTTTCCATCTGCATCAGCTCGTTTTTCGGAAGCTCCGCAAGCTTTGGAACATCGACAAGCGCCTCATGCTCCTCTCCGCCGCCGAGCATGTCGAAAAGCTGCAGCTGCCCGGAGATATTCTTCTTTTTGCTGTTTGCGACGGAATCCATCATGTCTTCATAGCAGTAGAGCATCTGCGCGCGGTTCAGCCCGAGGCAGTCCATTGCCCCGCACTTGATCAGATTTTCCACCGCTCGCTTGTTCAGATCGGATTCCTGCATCCGCTCGATAAAGTTCTGCAAGGAGGTGAATTCCCCGTTCCTTTCGCGCTCGGCGACCATCTGGCGCAGAAGTCCGCGACCGATGTTTTTTACCGCGCCGAGCCCGAAGCGGATGCCCTCCGGCTCAACGGTGAACTTGTCCTCTGAGCGGTTGATATCGGGGTGCAGCAGGGCGATGCCCATCTCGCGGCACTCGGCGATATAGCCCACAGCCTTGTCGGTGTTGTCCAGCACGCTCGTCAGCAGCGCCGCCATATACTCCTTCGGAAAATGGCATTTTAAATACGCCGTCTCATAGGTCACCTTGGCGTAGCACACCGCATGCGCCTTGTTAAAGGCGTAATTCGCGAAGTCTAAAATTTCCTTGTAAATGGTCTGCGCCGCCGCCTCCGGCACGCCGTTTGCGATCGCGCCGGGAATGCCGCGCTCATTATCGCCGTAGACAAACGCCTTTTGCTCGGCGAGAATGACCTTCTCCTTCTTCTTGGAGATGGCGCGGCGCATATTATCCGCCTGCCCCAAGCTGTAGCCACCGAGCTTACGGAAAATCTCAATCACCTGCTCCTGGTAGACAATACAGCCGTAGGTGACGGAGAGAATCGGTTCCAACTGCGGGCAGAGATAGGTGATCTTCTCCGGATGCAGCTTATTGTCGATGAAGCGCGGAATTGAGTCCATGGGACCCGGACGGTAAAGCGCTACAATCGCCGTCAAATCTTCGATGGACTGCGGCTTCATGTTGACGCACACGCCGGTAATGCCCGCAGATTCAAGCTGGAAGACGCCCGCCGTTCTCCCCTCGGAGAGCATGGCGAAGCTCTCGGGATCATCCTCACGCACCGTTTTCAGGTCAAAATCCGGATGGTGCCTGCGAATTTGCTGCTCCGCGTCCTCAATGATCGTCAGGTTGCGTAGACCGAGGAAGTCCATTTTGAGAAGTCCCAGCTCCTCGATCGTCGTCATGGTAAATTGCGTGACGATGGTATCGTCGTTGCGCGCCAAGGGCACATAGTCGCAGACGGGATCCTTCGTGATGACCACGCCCGCCGCATGGGTCGAGGTGTTGCGCGGCATGCCTTCGAGCGCACGCGCGGTATCGACCAGCTTTTTCACGCGCTCGTCGCCGTCATACATCTGCTTGAGCTGCGGCGAGACCTTCAGCGCCTCGTCGAGCGTCATGTGGAGCGTCGTGGGGATGAGCTTTGCTACGGCATCCGTCTCGGCATAAGTAAAGTTCAGCACCCTGCCGACATCTCGGATCGCCGCGCGCGCCGCCATCGTGCCGAAGGTGACGATCTGCGCCACGCGATCCTTGCCATACTTGCGCATGACATAATCAATGACCTCGCCTCGCCGCGCCTGACAGAAATCGGTGTCGAAGTCAGGCATGCTGACGCGTTCAGGGTTCAAAAAACGCTCGAAGATGAGATTATATTTCATCGGGTCCATCTCGGTGATGTGCATACAGTACGCCGCAATAGATGCCGCGCCCGAGCCTCTGCCGGGACCCACCGGAATGCCCTCCCGCTTCGCCCAGAGAATGAAATCCGCCACAATGAGGTAGTAATCCACATAGCCCATCGTCTCGATAACATTCATCTCATACTCCAAGCGTTTGCGGTATTCCGGCGGCTGCTCCGGGTAACGCGCGCGGAAGCCCTCTTCGCACAGTCTGCGGAAATAGGTCACAGAGTCCGACCCGTCGGGCGGCACATACTCGGGCAGATGATAGTGATTGAATTCAAATTCCACATTGCAGCGGTCGGCAATGCGCTGCGTGTTCTCCAGCGCCTCGGGCAGATTGGGAAACAGCGCGCGCATCTCCTCCTCGGACTTAATGTAGAACTCCTGCGTCTCAAAGCGCATCCGATTCGGATCGTCCACGGTCTTGCCCATTTGGATGCACATCAAAACGTCTTGAATATAGCTGTCTTCCCGCGTTAAATAGTGCGCGTCGTTCGTCGCGACCAGCGGCAGTCCCGTCTCCTTCGCAAGCTGCAAAATGCCGCGGTTGACCTCCGCCTGCTCCGGGATGCCGTGATCCTGCAATTCCAAGAAGAAATTGTTTTCGCCGAAAATTTCAGAGAATTCCAAAGCAAGCCGCTTCGCGCCCTCATAATCGCGCATCCGCAGCCTGCGCGGAATGCCGCCCGCGAGACACGCCGAGAGCGCGATAATGCCCTCGGAATGCTGCCGCAGCAGCGCCATGTCCACACGCGGCTTGATATAAAAGCCGTCCAAAAAGGCTTTGGACACCATGTAGCTCAAGTTTTTATAGCCCGTCTCGTTCTCACAAAGAAGGACAAGGTGCTGCGCCTCACTGTCTATATTATGGACGCGATCGCTCATAGAGCGGGGTGCGACATAGACCTCGCAGCCGATGATCGGCTTGATGCCCGCTGCCTTTGCGGCGCGGTAAAAGTCGATCACGCCGTACATCACCCCGTGATCGGTGATCGCCACGGCGTTCTGCTCCAGCTCCGCCACACGCTTGACGAGCTTCCCGATGCAGCATGCGCCGTCGAGCAGGCTGTATTCCGTATGTACATGCAGATGTACGAATGCCATAGCGCTTCCTCCTATTCCGTTTCCTTCGCCATCGCGACCAGCTTGCGCATCCGATGGTTGACCGCCGATTTTGTCGCAGGCGGGTCATGCAGCGCTGCAAGCTCACTCAGGGTGGACTCCGGATGCTCGACCCGTAAGTCGGCAGTTTCCCGCAGCTTTTGCGGCAGCGTCTGCATTACGCCCCGCTCCTCCAGCATTCGGATCGCGGCAAGCTGCTCCTGCGCCGCCTCTACAGTCTTGTCCACATTGGCGGAGTCGCAGTTGACACGGCGGTTCGCCTCGTTGCGCCACTCTTTTTCGATCTTTGCTGACATCACCGCCATTGCGCTGATCGGCGCGCCGACTGCGGTCAAAAAGTCCTCAATGGACTCGCTCTGCTTATAATACAGCACCGAGCTGCCCTTCCGATCCGTCTCCTTTGCAGCAAGCTCCATTTCCAGTAAAAGCGTCCCTGTCTCGCGGCTCGCCTTGAGATGGGTCGTCGAAAGTTCCAAATGATAGCGCTTTTCGGGATCGGTCACGGAGCCCCCCGCCAAAAATGCCCCTCGCAGGAAGGCGCGGCGGCAGCAGTCCTTCTCCAAAAGCGCGAAATTCACATGCAGAGAAACACTGTTCTCCGCCGAAAAACCGCAAAGCTCAAATACGCGCCGGATCTTCTCCGCATCCGTGATCAAATACGTCAGCTTCCCCGTCGCATCCTGCTCCGGCAGCACATCAAAGCGCACGCCGAGTCCCTTGCGGAACAGGCGCGGCAGCCGCAGTCCGAAATCGCGGCTCTCCGTGACGATGCGGATGCAGTCGGGCGCAAAGGTGTTCGCGTAGAGCAGTGTTCCCATGCACTCCGCCAGCGCACAGCAGCTTTTCTCGATCTCGTCTCTGCACAATTCACTTTTCACATTGCCGGAAAACGACATCCCGCATTCTCCTTTTTCTGTTTATCCGCGCTCAATGTCGCGGTGGTGTAAGCGGACGGTGTGTCCTTCTTCGCGCAAATGCTCCGCCAGCAGTACAGTCGCCGTCACCGAGCGGTGGCGTCCGCCGGTGCAGCCGAAGGCGATCCGCAGCCGTTCGCACCCGCGCTTTTCCGCCAGTTCTGCCTGCATCGTCATCAGCGTCAGCATGGTCTGTAAATATCCCGCGCTGTCTTTATCCTGTAAAATATATTCCCGCACAGGCGTGTCCAAGCCGCTCAGCTCCCGCAGCCCGGGAACCCAATAAGGATTCTCCAAGCAGCGCATATCCAGAACAATATCCGCCTCGATTTCGCCGTATTTATGCCCGAACGAGGTGATCTCAATTTGCATCTTCCGCACCCCAGAGCCGTACCTCCGGCTCTAAACGAACGCCCGTCGCGTCAAATACGCGCTCCTGCACAAGCTTGACCAGCGCCAGCACGTCGGCAGCGGAGGCGCCCGCTTTGTTTACAATGAAGCCCGCGTGCTTCTCCGACACCGCCGCGCCGCCGACGGAAAGTCCTTTCAGCCCCGTCTGCTCGATGAGCGCGGCGGCATAGCCCTGCTGCGGGCGCTTAAACGTGCTTCCGGCCGAGGGCAGCTCCAACGGCTGTGAGGCGCGGCGCTTCTCCGAAAGCTCCTTCATCCGCGCGCGGATATCCGCCTCATTTCCGGGCTGCAACGCAAATTCCGTCCGCACGATCACGCCCTCTAACTTCTGAAACGCGCTCATCCGATAAGTAAAGCCCTGCTTCTCGCCCTCAAAGATCTCCGTCGTGCCGTCAAGCCGCATAAACTCCGTGCGCACCGCGATATCGCGCAGCTCGCCGCCGTAAGCGCCCGCGTTCATATACACGCCGCCGCCCACCGAGCCGGGGATCCCGTGGGCAAATTCCAGCCCCGAAAGACGGTTTCGCGCCGCAAAATTCGCCGCCTGCGCCAACGTCATGCCAGCCATCGCGGCAATGTGCGTCGGAGAGACCAGCTCCAAGCCCATAAAGGTCTCGCGCGTCACAATCACCAAGCCCCGCACGCCCTCATCCGGCGCAAGGACATTCGTACCGCAGCCGAGAATACGCGGCACGATCCCCAGTTCCTTAGAAATGCGCAGAATTTCCGACAGCTCCTCCCTCCTGCGCGGGAAGACCATCAATTCGGCAGGACCGCCGATACGGAAGGAGGTATGTTTGGCAAGCAGCTCCTCCTCAGCGATTTCAAACGCAGGCAGCACCCGCGAAAGCCGTTTTTTCAGTTCCGACATGCGATCCATAGCCTTTCCTCCTGTCAACTCACAAATCATGCGCCTACTCTTCCATTATATCCTTTATAGTATAACACATCTCCCCCATTGTGGCAACGAAAAACGCAAAAAAATAACGCCGCCCGAGACGATCTTCGTCTCAGACAGCGATCTTCAGCAACCCACGCAGTAGGGCGGGGACATGTCCCCGCCGCGTGTAGGAACTAACAACCGCATACAGAGCTGTTTGTCTATACCGTCTGCCGCTTCGCGGTCGGCGGGGCCATGTCCTACAAAAACCAAAGGGGCAAAAAACTCAGAAGCTCTGTCCCGTATGCTCGTCAAAGTGGCGGTTGATCTGCTCGGTGAATTCCGCCGCCGCATTGTAGCCCATCTTTTTCTGACGGTTATTCATCGCGGCAACCTCCAAAATGACCGCGAGATTTCTGCCCGGCTTGATGGGGATCGTAATGGCAGGCACCTTTACGCCGAGCAGATCCATATACTGTTCCTCCAAGCCGAGACGGTCATAGATCTGCTCGCTCGACCACGGGACAATGTTGATGACAAGGTTGATCGCCGTCTCTTTCTTGATCGCCGCCATACCGAAGAGCTTCGCCACATTGATCACACCGATGCCGCGAATTTCGATATAGTTGCGGATCAACTCCGGCGAGGTGCCCATGAGCGTATTGTCCGCGATCTTACGGATATCCACCGCATCGTCCGCGATCAGGCGGTGTCCGCGTTTCAGCAGCTCCGCCGCCGCCTCGCTCTTGCCGATGCCGCTCTCACCCATGAGCAGCAATCCCTCGCCGTAGACCTCAACCAGGACACCGTGGCGCGAAATGCGCGGCGCAAGCGCGTTCTTTAAATAAGTAATCAGGGTGGAGACAATATAGGTCGTCGATTCCATGCAGCGCAGGATCGTCACATCCTTTTCCCGCGCCATTTCCAAGCATTCCTCGGGCGGCTCGATGTTGCGCGCAAAGATCAGCGCAGGGATCTTATAGGAGAACAGCTCTCCGAAAATTTCGCGCTTTCGTTCCGAGGAGAGCGTGTTCATGTAAGCGGACTCCACATTGCCGATTACCTGCACACGCAGCGGCTCGAAGTGGTTAAAGAAGCCCGTCATCTGTAAGCCGGGGCGTGAAACCTCCTCGCCCATGATCTGCACGCGGTCAAAGTCGGTCGATGCATAGGTCACGGTCAGGTGGAACTCCTCCACCACGGTTTTCAGCGGCACGCTGTAGGAATTCATAGGCATAATACGACCCTCCGATGGTTTTCTTTACCGTATTATAGACGATTTCCCACGCTTGTGCAACCGTTCTCGAAAAAAATATTATTTTTTGTAAAATTTCTCTTGCTTTTCCGCCGAAACTCTGCTAATATAAGTACCGGCGTGTTTCGGCGCCGTGTTTTGCGACGATTTTCGTGATGATTGGAGGTGCAGCAATTGGCAAAGTGCGATATTTGCGGCAAGGGTGTTACATTCGGCATTAAAGTCTCCCATTCCCACAGACGCTCCAACAGAGCTTGGAAGCCCAATGTAAAGCGCGTGAAAGCAATCGTCGATGGTTCTCCCCGCCATGTCTACGTCTGTACAAGATGCCTCCGTTCCAATAAGGTTGAACGCGCTATCTGATTTCTGACAATTTGATGACATACGAAAAGACAAGCTGTTTCGGCTTGTCTTTTTTGTTTCTCTATCCTGCATCGATCTGTTGGGCGGCTATCATACCAATCACCAATTAAAATGTGCAAAGCATATTTTAATTGGTGATATCGTGATTGGTACGAGACATATTTTCGCGATGCTTACCTTATCATCGCGAA
>JAEDOK010000152.1 GCA_016302005.1 Oscillospiraceae bacterium
TATTTTCGCGATGCTTACCTTATCATCGCGAAAATGCAACGCCGGAACGGCGTTAAAAACCGATTGAAATGAATATTTTAATCGGTTTTCAGTATGAGTTGACCGCGTTCCCAATCGAACCGGGAGAACTGCCAAACTCTTGTTTACATTCTGCCTCGGAAGCAGCTGAAAGTCAATCGCATATCGTCAGCCGTTGATAAATAGCAGAAGAGAAACATCCGAAGATATGGGATAGCTTTGATGGAAAAATCAGACACAGGCGTGATCGAGAAGCCGGAAAGCGTACCGAACAAGGTCGACTGCGTCCGGCAACTAATCCGACAAGACATCACGCAAGCAGAAAGCAGAAAAAACTTCAGTAACGCACCTGCATCAACATGATTTTTGAGTGATATTGCGCATTTGGGGCATACTGAACGGGAGGTGATACAGAATGTGGGATGTGCTCATTCTCGGCGGGGGACCTGCGGGGATGACGGCGGCGCTTTATTGTGCGCGGGCGGGGCTTTCTGTTGCCGTGCTGGAAAAGGCGCTCGTCGGCGGGCAGATGGCGCTTGCGGAAAGGATCGAAAACTACCCCGCCGCACGGCAGGAAGGGATCGCGCTTTCCCTCGCGATGCAGAAGCAGGCAGAGGATTTCGGCGCAAGCTTCTTATACACCGAGATCGTCTCCGCAGACCTGACAGCACAGCCAAAGGTGCTTCGCAGTGCGAAAGAATGCTACGAAGCACCCTGTGTGATTCTCGCCACAGGCGCAGCGCCGATGCGGCTTGGGCTGCAGAATGAAGCGCAATATGTCGGGCATGGGCTCAGCTACTGCGCTACCTGTGACGGCCGCTTCTTTCGAGGAAAATGCGTTGCGGTAGTCGGCGGAGGTAACTCTGCGGTCTCGGAAGCGCTCTACCTTTCCGACCTTGGCGCACAGGTGCATCTGCTGCACCGCAGAAACGAGCTTCGTGCGGAGGAGACGCTGCAAAAACGGCTGTTCCGCTCCCCTGTGATCTTTCATCCGAGCTGTTCCGTGCAAGCGCTTTTGGGCAAGGAAAAGCTGCAAAGCATCATAACGGAGACAGACGGGCAGCGCGAAGAGCTTACTGTTGACGGGCTGTTTGTCGCAATCGGACGAAAGCCGGAAAGCGAATTATTCCGCGAAAGTCTCTGCACCGATGAGCGCGGCTATCTGCTCGTCTCGGAGGACACGAAAACAGCGATTGCAGGCGTTTTTGCCGCGGGTGATGTGCGAAAAAAGCCGCTGCGGCAGATCGTCACAGCGGTTTCCGACGGCGCCGTTGCAGCGCAGCAGGCTTTGGAATTTTTGCGTCATGAAGCATAGGCAGGTGGAATATCCTGCGTCTGAAACACGAACAGCTCCATCTGCCGCAGCTCCGGCAGATAGTACGGAAACTCCGCGTCCTGCGTTTTTCGGAGTCTTGGCAGAACAGCCTCTTCCGTGACGGGGATCCCACTCGTGTTGTAGAAACGGAAAAACGCAAGCGCGTCATCCACTGAGCGGAACGGCTGCCCCAACTCAAGAGAAAGACATTCCGAAGAATACGGAATATGCTCCGCCAACAGGAGTTCCCGCGTCATATCGCGGCGATGCAGCGGCTGTTCGACATGCCCCATGGAGAAGCGATGCGCCGCACAATCGCGCTTGACCAGCAGAACGCGTCCCACGCACTGCCGTTTGGCGATGCGCAGAATCTCATCCGTCCTGCCGAAGTAACAGAACACCATCGCGTCATAGGGCGTTTTCGGCTGCATGGTAAAAATGTCGGCGCAGACAGGGTGCAGATTTTTGTCAGACGAGCTCTGCCGGAGCGTGTCAATCGCAGTCTGCGAAATATCAACGGCGGTAACCTCGCGGCAGGACTGCGCCAGTACGGCGGAAAGCGCGCCGATGCCGCAGCCCGCGTCACAGATATGCCCGTCCGTAGGGAGATACTTCAGAAGCACCGCAGCGAGTCGCTCGGCATAATGGCAATACATAATCGCGTCGCGCATAAAGGCAGCAGCGTCCGCGTTCCAAATCTGCATCATCGGCTTTCCGCGCGGCATTGGATCATTTCCGCCGCAATGCTGACGGCGATCTCGGCAGGCGTCTCCGCCAAGATCGGCAGACCGATGGGCGAATGCACCGAGGCGATTGCCTCCTCCATAATCCCCGCCTCGCGCAGAAGCTGCTGCGTCCTCGCGATCTTGTGACGGCTTCCGATGCAGCCGACATAGCGCGTTTTTCTGCGGAGCACCTGCGAAAGCAAGGCAAAATCCCCCTGATGACCCGGCGTCATGATGACAACATAGTCGTTTTCCGTGGGCGTCACCGTGATAGCGTCATAGGGGCCGCAGACAATTTCCTCCGCCTGCGGGAAATGCGCCTTGTCCGCCAGCTCCGGACGGTTATCGTAAAGTGTGACGCGGAAGCCCACGCTGGCAAGCACCGGAACCAGTGCCTGACCCACATGCCCGCCGCCGAACACATACACGCGCCCTGCACGCACAAGCGGCTCGGCATAGATCAGCGGTTCGCCCTTTTGCAGCACGGCGCGATTGGTAAAGAGCTCCGGCTTCTCCTTTGCCTCCTCTTCTCCCAAAATTTCAAATTCCTCGACCGCACCGTCCGTAATTTTCAGATACAGCCAACTGTTTGCGTCTGTGTTCAGCGCATCCAGCATCTTATGAAGTTTTGGCAGCCCCTGCGCGGTTAAAAGCTGATAGTAGATCGTCACGTTTCCGCCGCAGATCATGCCGATGGATGCCACCTGCTCAGGCGCAAGGCAAAAAGCTCGCACCCGTGTCTTTGCGCCCTGCAAAACATCCAACGCCTCCTGCGCGGCAAGCAGCTCGACCTTGCCGCCGCCGACCGTGCCGACCGTAGAGCCGTCCGCGAAGACGGCCATTCTCGCGCCCGCACCGCGCGGAGACGAGCCGGAGCTTGCGAGGATCGTGCAAAGCACAGCGTGTTCCCCGTTTTCCAGCGCCGCAATTAGGCGCTCTGTCAATGCTTTCATGGAAATCGCCTCCGAAAAACTCTTTCGTAATACATTCTACAGCACCACATCGAAAAAAGCAAGAAAAAGCTCCCTGCTTTCGCAAGGAGCTTTGATTTCAAGAAAATGGGGAATCAATAGCCTCTTCTCTTGTTTTTACGAGCAGCTTCGGACTTCTGCTTCC
>JAEDOK010000153.1 GCA_016302005.1 Oscillospiraceae bacterium
CGGGTCACCAGGACTTCTCCGAGGACACCTACCGCACCCTGATGGCGGCGGACTCGGCGGTGATGGTCATCGACGGCAGCAAGGGCGTCGAGGCGCAGACGCGCAAGCTGTTCAAGGTCTGCGCGATGCGGCACATTCCGATCTTCACCTTTGTCAACAAGATGGATCGCGAGGCAAAGGATCCCTTTGACCTGCTCGACGAATTGGAGCGCGAACTGGGCATTGAGACCTACGCCGTCAACTGGCCCATCGGCTGCGGCAAGGAGTTTCAGGGGGTTTACGACCGCCAAAAGAGCCTGATCGACTTCTTCTCCGGCGTTTCGGGCAAGCACCGCGCGGAGAAAATGGAGGTCTCCCTCGACGATGCCAAGGTCGATGAGATGATCGGCACGGATCGCGCACAGCAGCTCCGCGATGATGTCGAACTCTTGGGCGCAGGGCGCGAATTCGACATGGACGAGGTACGCAGAGGCGAATTAAGCCCCGTGTTCTTCGGCTCGGCGCTGACGAATTTCGGCGTGGAGCCGTTCCTGGAGGCGTTTTTGCGCATGACACCGCCGCCTCTGTCGAGAGTTGCCGATTGCGGGGAGATCGACGCATTTTCCCCGGATTTTTCCGCCTTTGTGTTCAAAATTCAGGCGAATATGAACAAGGCACACCGCGACCGCTTGGCATTCATGCGCATCTGCTCCGGTAAGTACGAGCGTGAGGCGGAGGTCTTCCATGTGCAGGGCAACAAAAAGCTCCGCCTGTCCCAGCCGCAGCAGATGATGGCGCAGGAGCGCGAGATCATTGATGAGGCGTATGCAGGAGACATCATCGGCGTGTTTGACCCGGGCATCTTCTCCATCGGCGACACCGTGACCGTGCCGGGCAAGAAATTCCGCTTTGCGGGCATCCCCACCTTCGCCCCGGAACACTTCAGCCGCGTCAGCCCGAAGGACACGATGAAGCGCAAGCAGTTCGTCAAGGGTGCGGAGCAGATCGCGCAGGAGGGCGCCATTCAGATCTTCAAGGTGCCGAACACCGGTATGGAGGAGGTCATCGTCGGCGTCGTCGGCACGCTGCAATTCGATGTGTTCCGCTACCGTATGCTCAGTGAGTACGGCGTGGAGCTGCGCATGGAGGGTCTGCCGTATGAGGTCCTGCGGTTTATCAAGGCCTGCCCCTGCGACGAGAAGGACTTGAATCTCTCCTCTGACGCGGAGCTGCTGGAGGACTATCGCGGACATAAGCTGCTGGTCTTTTCCAGCATGTGGGCGATCGACTTTACCATCCGCCGCAACCCCGGCTTGGAGCTTTCTGAGACCTTGGAAGGATAATAACAACCGACCCGACCGAGACTAAATCGGTCGGGTCGGTTTTTTGGCTAAGAGCTAAGGGCTAAGGGTGAATGGCTATGGTGTGCTTCACACGGATATCCATCAGATTGCCGCGGCGCAAGCGCCTCGCAATGGCACGGAAGGGCTGCCCTGTTTGTCATTGCGAGACCGGTGCGCACACTACCCGCAGGGGGTACGCCCTACGGTGGGGGGGTGCGTTCTATGGCTGTAGGGCGGGGACATGTCCCCGCCGTCCGCGTAAGCGGCAGACAGTAGGCATGAACGAGTTTGTACGCAGTCGGTAGTTCCTGCACGAGATTGCCACGGCGCAAGCGCCTCGCAATGACATGGAGGGGGGGGAGTTTATTGGCAGTCGGTAGTTCCTGCACCGGCTTAGGACATGTCCCCGCCCTACGGGGGCAATGCGCGAAAAAACGGGCGGCTGATCGCCGCCCTGTGAGAGGTTTTTTGATTTTCTCAGCGGAAGCGCTCGAAGAATTTTTTGCGCTTGGGCTGGTTGCCCTCGGTACATTCTTCGAATTTTTTGAGCAGCTCCTTTTGTTCCTTGGTGAGCTTCGTCGGGGTTTCGACAACAACGGTGACGAATTCATCGCCCCGTCCCTTGCCGTTGACATAGGGGATGCCCTTTCCCTTCAGGCGGAAGGTCGTGCCGGTCTGTGTGCCCTCTTCGATCGTATAGCGCACCTTGCCCTCCAGCGTCGGCACCTCAAGCTCCGCGCCGCAGGCTGCCTGGGTGAACGAGATCGGCATCTCGCAATAGATGCTCTGTCCCTGCCGCCTGAAGACGGGATGGCTTCTGACGCTGACCGTGACCATCAGGTCGCCGCTGGGCCCGCCGTTCGAGCCGGTGCAGCCCTCGCCGCGCATGCGGAGGGTCTGCCCGTCGTCGATACCGGCGGGGACGCGGAGCTTCGTTTTGAAGCTGCGGCGCACCTTGCCCTTGCCCTTGCAGCGCTCACAGGGGGTACGGATGACCTTGCCCGTGCCGCGGCATTCGGGGCAGACACTGTCGGACTGCATGACCATGCCCATGAAGCTCTGCTGGGTGCGCACCGAGCCGCGTCCGTTGCAGCGTGTGCAGGTCTCGGCTTGTGTGCCCGGCGCTGCGCCCGTGCCGTTACAGCGGTCGCAATTCTCAATGCGGGAGGCGGAGATCTCCTTCTCCGTACCGAAAGCGGCTTCTTCAAAGGTGATCTCGACGCGTGCTCCGATGTCCTCGCCGCGCATGGGCGAATTCGCGGTTCTGCGGGAGCTGCGCGTTGCGCCGCCGAAGAAGCTGCCGAAAATATCGCCCAAGTCTCCGAAATCGCCAAAGCCGCCGAAGGGATTGCCGCCTGCTGCGCCCGCATTGAAGTTCGGGTCGACGCCCGCAAAGCCGAATTGGTCATAGCGTGCGCGTTTGTCGGGGTCGGACAGGACCTCGTTTGCCTCGTTGATCTCCTTAAAGCGCTCCTCCGCGCCCGCCTCGTGGTTGACATCCGGATGGTACTGCGCCGCAAGCTTGCGGTAGGCGCGTTTGATATCGGCGTCGGAGGCGTCCTTCGCCACGCCGAGCACCTCATAATAGTCTCTTTTATTCTCGTTTGCCATACGTTCACCCTCTTTTGGGGATAGAAATTAAAAATGTAGGGCGGGGACATGTCCCCGCTGGTAGTTCCTGCACCGGGCGGCTGATAGCCGCCCCTACGGCGTAAACTGCGAAATTTCTCGTAGGGGCGGATAGCATCCGCCCGCGTTTGGGATCCGCGCGGAGCGCTCCTCAGTCATTCACCCTTAGTCCTTAGCCCTTAGCCCAACAGACAGTTCCTGCACCGGCTTAGGAC
>JAEDOK010000154.1 GCA_016302005.1 Oscillospiraceae bacterium
GCTGCGCTCCTCGCAATGACACGGAGAGGCAACCCTTATTTGTCATTGCGAGACCAGTGCGCACACTGGTCGTGGCAATCTCAGGCTGTAGGTTTGCACGCATTTGGTAGTTTCTGCACGCGGCGGGGACATGTCCCCGCCCTACAGATTGCTTCTGCGGAAAAGGACACCCCCTTGCGGGGGTGTCGATTCTGTTATTTCTTTTTGAGGGCTTCGCGGATCTTTTCGCAGATGCCTTCGGGGGTGAGCTTGTACGCCTCCAGCACTGCCGCCGCCGTGCCGCTTCTGCCGAATTCGTCATTGACACCGTGGCGCACCAACGGGGTCGGGCACTTTTCGCTCAGGCACTCCGCGACCGCGCCGCCCAGGCCGCCGATGATGTTATGCTCCTCGGTGGTGACGATGCAGCCCGTCTCCTTCGCTGCCTCGACAACCAGTTCTTCGTCCAGCGGCTTGATGGTGTGCATGTCGATCACGCGGACGGAAACGCCCTCCCCTGCCATGATCTCCCGCGCCTTGAGCGCCATCTGCACCATAATGCCGGTGGCGATCACGGTGACATCCTTGCCGTCTTTGAGGGTGATGCCCTTGTCCAGCTCGAACTTGTAGCCCTCGATCTCATCGGTGACGATATCGACGGCGCTTCTGCCCAGACGCAGGTAAGCGGGGCCTTCATAGTTGAGCAAGGCCTCGACGGCGAGCTTCATCTCGTTGCCGTCGCAGGGGCACAGCACCTTCATGCCCGGTACGACGCGCATGAGGGCGAAATCCTCGATGCCCTGATGGGTCGCGCCGTCCTCACCGACGGACAGACCGCCGTGGGAGCCGACGACCTTGACATTCAGCCCGGGATAGGCGATGGAATTGCGCACCTGCTCCCACGCTCTGCCGGAGGCAAAGATGGCGAAGGTGTTCGTAAAGGGCTTAAAGCCGCAGGTGGACATACCTGCCGCAACGCCGGTCATGTTGCACTCGGCGATGCCCATGTCAAAGAAACGCTCGGGGTACTTCGCGGCGAAGCCCTTTGTCATCGTCGCGCCCGCCAGGTCCGCGTCAAAGACAACAAGCTCGGGGTACTTTTCCGCCAGCTCGACCAGCGCCTCGCCGTAAGCGGCGCGTGTTGCGATCTTTCCTGCCATATTACTTGCCCTCCAATTCCGCTAATTTTGCTTCGACCTCTGCCTTTGCCTGCTCGTACTGCTCGTCGTTGGGTGCCTTGCCGTGCCAGGCGTAGTTGCCCTCCATGAAGGAGACGCCCTTGCCCTTGGTGGTCTTTGCCAAGAGCATGGTGGGCTTACCCTTGCACGCCTTCGCGTCCTCGAACGCCTTGACGAGCGCGTCAAAGTCGTGACCGTCCACATGGATCACATTCCAGTTGAACGCCTCAAACTTCTTGTCCAGCGGCTCGGAGGGCATAACGTCCTTGGTCGCGCCGTCGATCTGCAAGCCGTTAACGTCGATGACGGCGCAGAGGTTATCCAAATGATACTTTGCGGCGGACATTGCCGCCTCCCAAACCTGACCCTCCGCGATCTCGCCGTCGCCCAAGACGGCGTAAACGCGGTAGTCCTTCTTTGCGACCTTGCCTGCCAGCGCCATGCCGACAGCGGCAGAGATGCCCTGTCCCAAAGAGCCGGTGGACATATCGACGCCCTTGACGTGGCGCATCTCGGCATGGCCGGAATAATGGCCCTTGATGGAGCGGAAGAGCTTCAAGTCCTCCTTGGGGAAGAAGCCGCGCAGAGACAGAACCGGATAGAGCGCGGGCGTGCAGTGTCCCTTCGAGAGGACAAAGCGGTCGCGGTCGGGATCCTGCGGGTTTGCGGGATCGACATGCATCACATTAAAATAGAGGGTTGTGAGGGTGTCGATGATGGAGAGGCTGCCGCCGATATGCCCGGAGGCTGCGGTATGCACCGCGTCGAGCGCCAGCAGCCTTGCTTGGTACGCGGTGCGTTCCAGCTGTTTGCCGTACAGTTTTTCCATAGTAACCATTCCTTTTTCAAAATTTGAGGGGGGCGCTATAAGTCTATTCCATGCTGTCATAGGTGTGCAGCTTATCGCGCATATTGTATTCGGCGATGAGAAACTCCTGAAATACCTGCTTCTTGTTCTCCGGCAGCGTGGGGGTCAACTCACCGTCCGTCATAAACATGGACTGGCAGTGGATCACGGGGATCTCGTCGCGGACGGTACGCTGGTACTGCATCCACTGAGGTCCCTCCCAGCCGCAGCAGTCGAACAGCTCCGCCATCAAAAACGCCGGGGAGATCGTTCTGCCCTCGCCGGTAAAGCTGAAGCCCAAGACCGCTTTCGCCGCGTCGTTCGCCCAGATCAAATAGGGCGTGGTGTAGAGGTTCCGGCAGCCCTCGGGACTGTTCTCCGCAGCGGAGATGCCCATATCCTCATAGTAGCAGTTGCCCGTGCCGAAGGTGGGCTTGTGGTCACCGAAGAAAACCAAGACGACCGGCTCCGGATCGTCGCGGAAGGTATCCACATAGGCAGCCATTTGCCTGCCGGTATCGGCGACGCCGGAGAGATAGTTGTTGATTTGATAATACGCGGAATCGTTCAAGCCCTCGTGGGAGACAAATTCCTGCCCTAAGAGCTGCGAATCGTCATAAGGGCTGTGATTCTGATAGCTGACGGAGAAGGAGAAATAGGGCGTATCGTCGGTTGCCGCTTCTTCATAGAGCTGCGCCATCGCAGGGAAAAATACATCATCCATCGCGTGCTCCTCGTCCGTCAGGTCGCTGAAATAGTTCTCCATAAACAGATATCGGTCGAAGCCGAGGCGCTCGTTGATGGTGTTTCGGCTGTAGAACCAGTCGAAACCCGGATGCGCGCCGTCGGTGCGGTAGCCGTTTGCCTTGAAGTAGCGGACGAAGGAGTTTGACGGGGTACGGTAGCGCGGCTGCGGGTAGATGTTGCCCGTCAGGAAGGAGCGCTCGGAATTGACTGTGCCGCCGCCGACAACGTCCACCACAAGGGTGCCGTGGTAGCTCTCGCTTTGTAGGGCGTGGAACTCCGCATAGGGATCGTCGGTGAAGGAAATCGTGTCAAACACGGACAGATCGGAGTAGCTTTCCAGCAT
>JAEDOK010000024.1 GCA_016302005.1 Oscillospiraceae bacterium
AAGCACTATGACGAGCTGCGCATTGCATCCGTGACAGAGCTGTCGCAGGAGGCTACCGTGTGCATCATCCCGGCGGCACTGCGCGAGGCAATGGAGCTGAAGCGCTTCTCTGCTTCCAAGGCGATCAGAGCTTTTTCAGAGCGCGGATACCTTATCACAGGAAAGGACGGGAAAGCCGTGCAATCGAAATGGTGCGGAGAAAAGAACAGGACCGTCCGCGTGAACGTATTCCGGTATGATGCGATTTTCGGGAAAAAGCCGGAGGAGGACAGCGCGCAGGATTTCGGGATCTTAGAGGAAAACGAGCCGCTGCCGTTCTGAGGAAACGGCAGCGGGGAAAAATGATACGCCCGGCTGCGTGTTCCTCACCCAAGGGTGAGGTTTGGGTGAGGAATTGGGTGAGGCAGTATTTGCAAGGGTTTGCGGGCTTTTTTTGACGCATTATATTATATTCTTACACCTCACCCAAAAAATATATTAATCTATATAAAAATAAAAAAGTCCGATGATTCTACTTTTTTTCTAAAAAAGTTATATGTATTTCAGCAAAATTTGGGTGAGGTTTTTTTGTGCCGAAAATCTAATTTATTGACGAAGAAATTACATAAACAAATGGAAAAAATAGGCGAACAAGAAACAAAATCGCCTCACCCAAATTTGGGTGAGGTTTTGCGGAAAATCAATGTTACATTGAAACCGCTTTACTTGACTAAAGAAAAAGTTTTTTCGAAATGCAATGTAACGATTCGCAATTCAACGAAACGAATCACTATATTCAACGTGAGTTTTGCTTTTTACGCGTAAAATATAACTTTTAGACATATAAGGAGATGCAAAAAATCATGGGCGAGTGGACGATCCCGAAGGGGATTTCGGACGATGATCTGACGGTGATGCGCAACAGGCTGCGCTACAGCATCCGCACGGACTGCGAGAGAATGCAGAAGGCAAACGCACTGCCGCAGCATGAGCGCGCCGGTAAGTACAGGAAAGCGATAGAAGATCTGACGGGCACGCTGCTTTCAAACGGAGAAGAGCTGCTGCGGATCGAGATTTTCGGATTTCTGAGCGCTCCGCTTGGCGATCCTAAATTTATGGAGCTGTGGCTCGACGGATGGCTTGCATCTTCGCCGGTGCAGAGGAAGATCAGGAGCGGCGGTGATCTGCTGCGGCGCGGTGATGCGGATGGATTCTTCGCGCTTTGTGAAAAGCTAAGAACTGAGGAGGTTAAAATCATTGTATCATACGGAAAAGAAGAATGAAAGCATGGACCCAACTTTCATGCAAAGACTTTTCTGCTGCCCGGTATGCGGAAAGCGGTTTATCGCAGAAAGCGGGCTTTGGGCCTATAAGGGGTATATCAGGAGAGGCAAGGACAGTAAATACAGAGTCCTGTTTTGCTCGTGGGGCTGTTTGCGAGAAAACAAACGGCAAAGAGCGGCGCTGATTGAGAGCAGACGGGCAGAAAAGAAAGCTGCGTATGCGGCAAGTAAGGCAGAGAAAAAACGGAAACAGGAGGAAATTTGAAATGTTAGATGTGAATTGGGCGCGACCGGACAGAGTGAAAAGCTCCGGTGCGACGCAAACGCTCGATATGCTGGCGCTCGACGTAATCCGTGAAGGATACGCGGACAGCAAGGCGGAAGCCCTGAAATACATCCGTCAGCGCGTGCCGGCTGAGAGCAAATATCAGAAAGATATCATGCAGGAAATCAAAAAGCGCGCAGCGAAAGAGGATCTGCCATGCGTTATCTGGAAAGCGGCACAGGGGCCTTACAGCAGAGGCGGCGTGAGCGACATTATCGCACTGGTCGGCGGCGTGATGCTTGCAGTTGAGGTGAAGCGCCCGCTGTTCGGGGAGCCGTCCGAGCTGCAACGGGGGTTTGTGCGCGACGTGAACCTCGCAGGCGGCGTAGCCGGATTCTGTACATACGTGGAGGATATTGACACGCTGTGGGAGCTTCTGCTCGGGAAGGTGCGCAGATGATAAGGGAACTACGATTTGCCTGCGTTGAAGTGGACGAAGGCGCTGTGATCTGCGCAAAATGCAAAAGAAAACTCGATCCGGAGGAAACCGCATATCGATGCCCGTCCGGCGATCTGCGCAGGATGCTCTGGGTATGTGAAAGATGCTCCGGAGGCAGATTCTCCGACCGTGAGCTTGTGTCTGTGATCTGCGCGGCAGTGCAGCTTTGAGGTTGCTTTTTTACAGCATCCGATGTAAAATGGGGGTGTACATTTGAACGGATTTGTACCGAGGATGTGGGACGATAACGCCGTGACTGCGTACCTGAAGCGCTATGTCGACGCGGACCGTGAGATCGCCTCTGCGAAAAAGCGCCTTGAGCGGCTGGAATATCAGGCCGCAAGGGATGCGCGATACATGACAGGAATCGTGATGGACGCGATAGAGGCAGACAGGGCAAGGCTCTCCGGGCGGATCGCAGATGCGCAGAAGATCAAGGCCGACGTGGTGGCAATGCTGGAATTGCTCCCGGACGGAGACGAACGCCGTGCACTTGAGCTGTACTACATATCCGGCATGAGGATCCCGGATATCGCAGAGACGATGCACTACTCCATACGGTCGGTTTGCAACCTGAAAGAGCGCGGCGTTAAGCGGCTGGCCGAAAAAATACTGGAAGGAGATATAAGCCATGGAGGGAAGAAAAGCGGAAAAGAGTAGCACGCCGGAGACTGTGAACATCGAGGTATGGGCGGATACGGCGAGAGCGATCGAGCTTTGGGCAGCGTTTTACATGATGGACCCGCGAACGCTTGTAGCGGAGGCGATCTCGGATGAGGTGCTGCGTACAGGGAACCACTTTTCGAAAGAGTATTACCCGGGAAAGCAGGAAGAGTTCGAACGGCTCCTGAAGGAGACGGGGATTGCGCCGCACGAGGAAGAATGAGCTTGGCTTGACGGAATACAACAAAAAGCCGGTTGTGTGTTTTGCACAACCGGCTTTTGATAGATACAGCTATTATACAGCCGGAAGGCGGGCTGAGTCTCGACGACATCTCATGCGACGCGGAGTTCGACGAGGGCACGCTTGACGTGTTCGACGAGGATCCTGCGGAGCAGACAGACGAGAATGATGCTACCGGTCATCGCACCACAGAGCCGGAAGCAGAATACGATGCCGGGGCGGGAGAGGAAAAGGGAGACCCCGATATTCCTACCAGAGAGTCGGGAGATGCCGGAGAACCTTCCGAACCGAGGAAGCTGAAATTCCGCGCCCAGATCGACCATAAGGGCAAGGACGTGGAGATCAGCGAGACCGATCTGCCGGAGCTTTACCAGAAGTCCAGCAACTTTGACCGCTTGCAGAAGCGTTTCGATGAGAAGGACGCGCAGCTACAGAGATACGCCTCTCTTGCAGCGCAGCTTGGATTCGATTCGACGGATGAGATGTTTGCCCACGCAACGAAACAGGCAAGAGACGAACGCGTCGCTGCGCTTGTGAGCGGCGGGACGGCACAGGACATCGCGGAGGACTATGTTGACCGCGCGATCGAGCGGGAGAGGGCCGAGAGGGAAGCGAAGCGCAACCCCAGTGGGAAGGACGCACAGAGCGGGAAGGACGCACAGAGCGACGGTGAGAAGCGGGAGGAAGAAACGCCTGCCGTTGACTATGCCGCGCAGGTGACGGAGCTTTTCCGCGTGCGACCGGAACTGAAGGGCACATTGAAGAAGCTCCCCGACGAGGTAACGCGAGAGGTCGTCGAGAACGGCGTGCCGCTGCGAACGGCATACGCAGAATGGGAAGCAAGACAGATCAAAGCCGAGAATGACAGGATGCGCAAGGAGAAGGAACGCTTTGCGCAGCAGGCAGAGACGGCAGCGAGGGCCCCGGTCAGAGGGGCGAGAGAGGGAACGCAGAGCAAGGAGCAGAAGCAAGATCCTTTTATATTCGGCTTCGACAGCGACAGGTGCTACTGATCCCTGAACGCGCCGCTCTCTGCGCGATAGGGGGACACCCCGGAAAGAGAGGTAACATACAATGGGAAAGAACCTTGCAGAACGCTACTCTCCGAAGGTAGATGAGCGTTTTGAAAAGGAAAGCCAGGCTGTTGAGATCGTATCTCAGAACAGCTCCGAGTTTGACGGCGTGGATACCGTCAACGTCTACTCGATGCCGGTCGCACCGCTGAACGAGTACGACGAGAACTCCACAACGAACGTCTATGGCTCGTCTACGATTCTGGAACGCAACGTCCAGAAGATGACGATCAAGCGCAAGCCGACGTTCAACTTCCGCATCCGCAGACTGGACAAGCTGTCTGACAAGATGGCATCTGATGCAGGAGCGGCGCTGTCCCGCCAGGTCAGCACTATGCTTATCCCGCAGTACGACCACTACGTCTTCTCCACGGCGGCGCAGGCGGCCATAGCCAACGGAAACGCGCAGATCGGTACGAAGCCGACGAAGACAAGCGCCTACGAGATGTTCCTTGCTGGCATGGAGAATCTCGGCAACGCCATGGCGCCGGACAAGGGCCGAATCGCGGTATGCTCCTATGCATACTACAACCTGCTCAAGCAGGATCCCGCTTTCGTCCGCTACGGCGACGCATCCCAGGATACCGTCGTAAAAGAAACAAAAGCTCATGCGGTTAAGGGAAAGGAATCTGTTATCGCGCTCGGTGACATCGAGGATATCGTGAAGAATGCTGTACTCCTTGATACGGTTGTATCGGAACTTTCAAGCAAAAGCAAGATGAAAAATACTGCTTTTATGCATAGTTTCTACGTGATCTACAACAGAGATGGGAACCAGACCCTGCTGAAGCTGTTTGTTGAAGAAGCCCTGCCGAACAACGGAGGTGACCCGTTTTCTCGCGCATATCAGTTGAAGGATATAGAAAAGATAGCTGATTTACCTAACGGTGTTCTCTCCGAAAACGGAGGCTTAACCGATGGTAAAACAACTATCTTCAATACCAGTATATCCGAGCTGTTCTCGTTTGTCAAGCGCTTTGATCATACATTTAAGGGAAAGCCAGCCAACTCATTGTTCATTAACGAAGACGGAACGCCGAAGGTATTCTACCATGGGTCGAAAAAGAACGGAGGATTTACGGTTTTCCGGGATTGGCAGTATTTCACGGAGCAGAAACGGTACGCGGAGAGATATGCCGAGAGAGGGAACGATAAATCGCTGTACGAGGTGTATCTGACTGCGGATAAGGTTTTCGACACGAGAGACGATGACGCTGCGAAGGTATTTGAAAGTATCAGGCAGGAATACGGTTTAGGAGAATTGCAGGACACGGGGCTCCCGGACTGGACAGACGGATACGACATCACAGAGTATCTGAGTGAGCATCCGGAGCTTGGCTACGACGCTGTTTTACTTGACGAGGGAGGAGATCTTGTAAACGGAGAGCCGGTGAGCAGAGGACTCAGCATCGTAATAAAGGATTCCGGTCAGGTGAAATCAGCGAAAGACAATATCGGTGCATTTGACAGGAATAACCCGGACATCCGCCGGTCGAGGAAGGACACGCCTCGGCGGGTCATCCCCACGCCGGAGCAGGCGCAGGCGCTTGAAGAAAAGCGCAAAGCGCGCGAGGCGGAGCAAGAGGCGGAGCGCATCCGGCGGAGGGACGAGTTCATGCGAAACTTCGTCCGCAGTGCGCCCGGCGTTGCAAAGCACCTGAACCGCGCTGCGATGGATACTGACATCCGCCGGTCGAGGAAGGAGCAGCGGATTGAGGACCTGGTATCGAAGCACGGAGCTATCCCAACGGGCGAAAACCCGGTCAGAGATGTTTCCGTCCCGAACAGAACGACGGAGGACACCAAAGTCCGTCGGACCGTGCGCACCGCGATGGAAGCCGGTGTTACGCCGGAGGCGCTGATCCCGAAGATCGAGGAAAGCATCGTCGAGGGAAACTTCAACTACAACCCGAAGAAAAACGCAGAGACGATGGAAGCTGCACACGAGTGGGTGGAGCGCAGAAAAACCGTTGACGATGCGTATAGGGACTGGCTGTCTGCCAAGAGATATCGCATCAACGCCAACATGATCGCAAGAGGCTTTATCATCTACAACAACTACGCGAACGCAGCGGAAGCTGCCACGTCCGAGGCAGAGCGCGTGAGGCTGCAACAGAACGCGGTGTCGATCTTGCAGGACATTTCCGTCATGGGAACCGTCGCAGGACAGACGGCGCAGGCGATGCGACTGCTAAAGCAGCAAACGCCGGAATCCCAATACTACGCGTTGGAACGTGCCGTACAGAAGCTGCAGGACGGTATCAACGACAGGTACCGCGGGAAGGAATCCGACGCGCCGAAGATCGAGATCGACAAGGCGCGCGCCGGGAAGTGGATGCAGGCGCTGCGCGAGGGGGACATGGAGCTGGCGTATGACCTGGAAGCCGTTCTGTTCCAGAATATCGCAAGCCAGATCCCGAAAACGTTGGGAGACATAATGAACGCATGGAGATACCTCTCCATGCTCGGAAACCCGAAAACGCTGATCCGAAACGCTGTCGGCAACGCGGCGTTCACGCCAATTGTATTGGCGAAAGACCAAATCGGCGCAATAATGGAGCTGTTCATCCCGAAGAATCAGAGAACAAAGGCGCTCGGATTCAGAAAACTCACGAAAAAAGGACGCGCGCTTCTCAAGTTTGCTTCCGAGGATGGTCAGAGCGCAGACGTCCTGCAGCTCATGGAGCGCAACAAATATGACGACACCAGCCTCAACGACCGTCTCGCGCGGTATGTGCAGGAGAAAAAGCGCACGTTTACCGCGCCGGGTCTGAAGCAGTGGCAGGCCGCAACGCGCTATATGATGGAGAAAGCTCCGTTCATGGGCGACGAGTTCTACAAGAACGTGCATTACCGCAGAGCGTTCGCCGGGGCGGCGAAGGCGCGAGGGTATACCGTTTCGGACCTGACCTCCGGTAAAGTGTCGGAGACGAAGCTGATGGAGCTGCGAGTCTATGCGGCGAATCGGGCGATGAAGGCGACGTTCAACGACGCGAACAAGGTATCCGACCTCGTGAGCCGGGCCAGGTTCAAAAACAAGGTTGCGAATACCGCGCTGGAAGGCACGCTCCCGTTCAAGCGGACGCCGGCAAACGTCGCGGTCAGGAGCTTTGAATACAGTCCCGTCGGACTTCTGAAAGCACTGTCAACAGATATCTATGCTCTGAAGACGGGCAAGATCACGGGGCAGGAATATATCGAGCGGCTTTCGCAGGGAGTAACCGGGACGATAATGTTCGGTCTCGGATGGCTTGCGGCTGAGCTTGGTATCGTGCGGGTCAACGTGGACGACGACGACGAGCGAGAGGGCAGACAGAGCTACTCCCTTGAGGTTTTCGGAAAGAGCGTTACGCTTGACTGGCTCGCTCCAACCTCTGTCGCGTTCTTCATGGGATCGGAGACGCAGGAGCTATTATCCGGGTGGGGAGAAGATCAGTCGTTCCTTGACGCGATGCTGGATTCCGCATCGAATCTCTTCGCGCCTGTGCTTGAAATGACGGCGCTGTCCGGCGCAAAAGATCTTCTGGATACGTTCGTCTATTCCTACAAAAAGGACGGCGCGGATGTCGGGCAGATCACTATGGCGCTGTTTGTGCAGCCGTTCCTCTCTTATCTCGGTCAGTATGCGCCGACGATCTTCGGACAGGGTGAGAATCTGTTCGAGCCGTATCGGACGACAACATATGTCGGAGATATCAACGGCAAGGTCGACCGGGTGTTCGTCCGGAACTTCGCGAAGATCCTTGAGAAGGTCCCGTTTGTCGACTGGCGGCAGATCGAGTATGTCGACGACTGGGGCAGGAAGGATTATAACGGAGACATCCCGCTCAGATTCTTCAACTCGTTCATTAACCCCGCCTATGTTAACGACATCGTTCCGACCGAGGTCGACGCAGAGGTGCGCAGGATCAAGGAGACCACCGGAAAGAATGTTTCCCCGACGAAGCGAGGGTACAAGATCACCGTCAGCGAATATGACGAGGACGGAGAGAAGCTCGACAGCCGCGAGGTTGTTCTGAGCGCTGAACAGTACCGCGACTATCAGATGGAATACGGAACGCAATATGCTCTGATGGCGGCGGCGCTGATGGCGAGCGAGTATTACGACACGCTGTCGGATTCCGAGAAAGCAAAGGCGTTCAAGGAGATCGAATCGCTGGCAGACGAATACGGCAAGTTGGCGGCGAACGTCGGCTACATGATCGATCCGGGAAGCACAGACAACAAGCTCTATAGTCTGGTGCAGATGGGGATGCCCGCAGCGGAGGCGTATTCGGCGCGGCTGATGTATACGCAGATCAACAACGATGACGAGATTAAGCCGGTTGAACGCTATGAGCAGTTCCGCGTCTGGGTCTACGGCAACGACGCATGGACAGAGGAAGAGAAACAGGCTGTAATTGATCGGTTCGGGAAGTTCTCTTCTGGGTTTGTGGTGGAATCTGAGAATTTCGACGAGATGCTCCGGCTTGGCGTTGATGCTGACAAAGCCATGTCTATCAACGACGGAATCCGCAACCTGAAACCGGAAGATGGTCTCGTGGATGTCAGCCAGTCGCAGAAGTACGGATACATCCTAAACCGCTCCGACCTGAGTATCGCAGAGAAGAACGCGGCGATAAAATCCTACATGAGTTCTAACGAGACTGCCGCATTCGCGCCGTGCGAGGCAGCAGGGATTACGGCGACAGAGTATGCAGATGTCGTTCTGAAAATCGGGGATCTTGAACCCATTGGAGAAAACAAGGGCGTTACCGCAGCTCAGAAATACGAGATTTGCGTGAAATCGTTCAGCTCTGAGGCAAAGCAGGATGCAATGCTACGGCGTTATATGTCTGCGGAAACAGAGGCAAAATACGATGGACTGAGGGACAGCGGTGTAAGCCCTGCAACATACGTCGCGTGGTATTCCGCAAAGTATACATACGGCGATGGAAACGGGAGATGGAAGCAAGATGAGCTTGAGAAGTGGTTGAGAGAAAACGTGTCGTCGAGAGCCCAGCGCGCAGCGCTCTGGGACGCGACAAACGCAAAGTGGAAAAACAACCCATTCAAGTGAATCATACAACTGAATACCGCGAACGCGGGAGAGGCAATAGGCTTCTCCCGCGTTTTTTTGGAGGTGAGGATATGGCAAAGGCAAGGCCGGCAGAGGGGGAGCTTGGGAGCATGACGCGCTCGGTCGCGGAGATGAAGATTATAAATCTGAGATTCAGGCGCAGATATCGGAGATCGTGGAACGGCTCGGTATGCATGATCTAAGGTCGGCGCTGTGGTTTATGCGTGGGATGGAATCAAAAAACGGAGGTCATTGACCTCCGTTTTTTATCTGCTGTTGCACACGTGTACCACAATGAACGCGCTTTAAGTTGCATTTTAAGATTGTAATGATTCTTGAAATGTTTGGATTTTTCTGTTAATTGGTGATAAAATTGATATTTTTAACGATATAAATTGTGAGGCGCATGATTGGTAAGGATGAGGTCTCCAGTTCGAATCTGGATAGCAGCTCCAAAAAACGCCACTGCATCACTGATGCGGTGGTTTTCTTTTTTCCGCGGCAAAACCGGAGACCTCATCCCTAAATGCGCATAAGCGCATTTTTTCAATCCGAGGTCGTTAGGGCTCCCACGGAACCTGTTCCGTGGGAACACGGTTCCAGTTCGAATTTGGATAGCAGCTCCAAAAACGCCACTGCATCACTGATACGGTGGTTTTTGTTTCCGCAGCAAAAAAGCCGGACCGCATCCTTATTTGCACATTTTCGTGAAAGGATGCGGTCAAAAACCTGTTTTTCCGAACAGCGGAACGATGTGGGCACCGTCCCTTACAGAAAGACGATTATTCGCTTTCCCGCCTTTCTATGCGCCATTTTCTTGGATTGTTTTCGATATATTGCCATATTTCGTCGTAATCCTGCTGATTGCGGATCACATGGTCATAATAAGAACGCTGGAAAATCGATTCTCCAATTTCTTTTGCCACAAGAACCTTGATAGAACGCACAATATTGGACAGCCGATTATGCTGCTTTTTTGCACCCGTAGGGGTCGATGCCCACATCGACCCGTTATCCAACCGTATTATTAAGTGGATATGATCCGGCATTATCACATATTTTTCAATCTCCGGAACATTGCGGATATATTTTTCTGTTACACTTCCGTAAGGTTTCGGGACGATGTGGGCATCGTCCCCTACGATGGAGGATAGGATCTTGCGTCTGTCTTGGGTGCAAATGGTGATGAAATATGCACCATTTGTGCTGTAGTCATATTCGCATAACCGATTCGGTTTTCTCGTAGGAAGCTCCACGCCGTCGTCATCCTTTCTGTTTTTTCCGTAGGGGACGGGTTTCTCATTAGAAGTTCCACGCCGTCCCCCTCCTATGCGGTTTTCCGTAGGGGACGGGTTCCCCGTCCCGTTATTCGATTATAACATACCAAAAGGAAGGAGAAAAGGAAAAGAAAATGAATTCAGAGGATAAATATTGCTTTTTGCTTTCTTATCTAATATAATAAAACAAATATTTCATCATAAAGGAGTAATCGATGATGAAGGTAAAATCTGTAATTGTGTTAGTTGTCGTGGTTGCCCTTGTTTTTGGTATCGGTGGGTATGCAATCGGAAGCAACGCTGGAAAACAAAAAGCAAGTGAAGAATATAAAGAAGCTTACATAAAGGGTTGGTCCCATTGGTTCTCTGGCTATGGCATGGATGGTGAAGGAATGGCATACATTGATTTTTATGAAAATGGCAGAAATTATAACGATGAGTTTTCAAATACGAAAGATGCTTTTTTCGCTGGATATAAAGACGGATTCTATTTTGTAAATCACTGTGAACCTGACGAACACTATAATGAGCGTATTGAAAAAGCGTATGCAGAGTATTTTTCTTGATACATAAAGACATCAATGACGCCGGAGAGTAGTTCAAATACACTCCGGCGCTTTTGTTTCCAAAAGTCCATTGTGTTTGTAAGCTGTGGTTCGGCTGATATCGCAGACCCTTGCCAGTTCCGACACATTCAACGGCTTACCTTTTTTAGGCATTCGCCATCCCTGACCGCACGCGGGTTTGCACATTCCCCCCGAACGCATATTCCCTGCCGTGCTGCGCACACTATGCGCGGTGATGTAACATGGAATCTCTCTGGCAGCGCACCTGTGCGCTTCCGCAGTTCCCGCGCCTGAAGAACGACCTCAAAACCGGCGTGCTGATCATCGGCGGCGGTCTGGCGGGGCTGCTGTGCGCCTACCGCCTGCAGGAGGCGGGCGTGCCGTACGCGCTCGTTGAAGCCGACCGCATCTGCGGCGGCGTCAGCGGCGGGACGACCGCGAAGCTGACCGCGCAGCATGGTCTGATCTATGACAAGCTCGTCCGGCGGTTTGGAAAAGAGCTTGCAAAGCAATATTACAATGCAAACATGGAGGCGCTGGAGGCGTACCGCACGCTTTGCGGCGGCATCGACTGCGATTTTTCGGAGACGGACACCTGCATTTACTCGCTCGACCGCCCGCAAAAGCTGCAAAAGGAGCTTGCCGCCCTGCAAAAGCTCGGCGCGGCGGCGGAGCTTGACCCGACGCCCAAGCTGCCGTTTCCGACGGCGGGGGCGATCCGCTTTTTGAAGCAGGCGCAGTTTCATCCCTTGAAATTCGTCAAAGCGATCGCGGCGGGACTGCACATTTACGAGCAGACGCCCGTTCGCGCCTTCGACGGGAAACACTATCAGACCGACGGCGGGACGATCACGGCGGAAAAGGCGATCGTCACGACGCATTTTCCGCTGTTTAACAAGCACGGTGCGTATTTTCTCAAGCTCTATCAGCACCGCTCCTACGTTCTCGCGCTGGAAAACGCCGTGCCCGTGGACGCGGCGTATATGGACGAGCGCAAGACGGGTATCTCGCTGCGCAACGCCGGTTCGCTGCTGCTTCTGAGCGGCGGTGCGCACCGCACGGGCAAGCAGGGCGGCGGCTGGGCGGAACCGGAACGTTTCGCCCGCAATTATTATCCCGACGCGCAGATCAAATTCCGCTGGGCGGCGCAGGACTGCATGACGCCCGACGATGTGCCCTATATCGGGCAGTATTCCCCCAAAACGCCGGGGCTGTTCGTGGCAACGGGCTTCAACAAATGGGGCATGACCTCTTCAATGGTCGCGGCGAATCTGCTGTGCGACCTCGTGCAGGACAGGCGGAATCCGTACGAGCGGCTGTTTTCCCCGTCGCGCTCGATCCTGCGAGCGCAGGTGGCGGGCAACGCCGTGCAGGCGGTGTGCAATCTTCTGACGCCGACCGTGCCGCGCTGCCCGCACATGGGCTGCGCGCTCAAATGGAACCGTCAGGAGCATAGCTGGGACTGCCCGTGCCACGGCTCTCGCTTCACGCAGGAGGGAAAGCTGCTCAACGACCCTGCCACAGGCGATCTGAAACGCAAGCCGACCGAATGAAAAGCAGCCCTGCCGTGAATCGGCAGGGCTGTCGGTTGCAGAACGGGACAGTTCCCCGCTCACTCCACATCGTCCACTCTGGGCAGATTCCAGCGGAAATAGGCCGACAGGAGGCGGATGATCAGCACCAGCAGCATGGCGATCAGCATCGCGGCGTACTGCGGCAGACGCGGCCAGAGCAGCACGCAGACGATCGCGCCGATCAGCGACGCACAGGCGTAGATGTGCTTGACGAGGATGTAGGGCGTGTTGCCCGCGAGGACGTCGCGGATCATGCCGCCGCCGACGCCGGTCAGCACGCCGACAAAGACGAGCAGGAAGGTGCTGCGGTCGGGCGAGAAGGACAGGGCATTCCAGATGCCCATTACGGTGAACACGCCGAGGCCGACCGAGTCCATCACGAGCAGGGCAGCGTCAAAGAGCTTGGCATTGTGCATCAGATGATGCCGCACCCACGGGATGAACAGGACAATGGCTGTTCCGATGGCGACCATGGCGCACGTCGGGTCGCGGAAGGCAAGCGGCGGCGTGATACCGAGAATGACGTCACGCAGGATGCCGCCGCCGACGGCGGTGACGACGCCGAGCACGATGACGCCCAGCAGATCCATATGCTTTTTCATTGCGATCAGTGCGCCGGAGGCGGCGAAGGCGACCGTGCCGATCAGCTCCAGGACCTTAACAAAGACTTCCAAAGCAATTCCCCCAAAAAATGCACATCCGAACGGATGTGCATTTTATTTTGTGCCGCGAGATCAGCCGGCGACGGAAACGGCTCTTCCGACGGGCGTCTCCACGCGCTTGATCGTTGCGCCGAGGCCCTGCAGCTTGCCGATCAGGTTCTCGTAGCCGCGCTCGATATACTCGATCTCTTCAATCACGGTCGTGCCGTCGGCGGCGAGACCCGCGATCACCATCGCCGCACCCGCACGCAGGTCGCACGCGTGGACGACGCAGCCGTGGAGCTTGTCCACGCCGGTGATGACGGCGACCTTCGTGTCGACCTTGATGGCGGCGCCCATGCGGTTAAGCTCCGCGCAGTAGCCGAAGCGGGTGTCGTAGATGCTCTCCGTGATGACGCTCACGCCGGAGGCCAGCGCCATGCAGACGGCGATCTGCGGCTGCATATCGGTCGGAAAGCCCGGATAGGGAAGCGTTTTCACGTTCGCACGGCGCAGATGCGAGGTGCGCTGGACGCGGATGGCGTCGTCATATTCGGTGACCTTCGCGCCCATCTCGCGCAGCTTGGCGCTGATGGTGTCCATGTGCTTGGGGATGACGTTCTGCACTAAAACGTCGCCGCCGACTGCCGCGACCGCCGCCATATAGGTGCCGGCCTCGATCTGATCGGGGATGATGGAGTAGAAGCCGCCGCGCAGCGCCTTGACGCCGCGGATCTTGATGACGTCCGTGCCGGCGCCGGAGACCTTCGCGCCCATCGCGTTGAGGAAGTTGGCGAGGTCGACGATGTGCGGCTCCTTGGCGGCGTTTTCGATGATGGTCGTGCCGCCGGCGAGGACGGCGCCGATCATGATGTTCATTGTCGCGCCGACCGAGACGACGTCGAGGTTGACTCTGCCGCCGGTCAGGCCGCCGTCCGGCGCACTTGCGCAGACGAAGCCGTTTTGCAGCGTGACCTCGGCGCCCATGGCCTCGAAGCCCTTGATGTGCTGGTCGATGGGACGCGGGCCGAAATTGCAGCCGCCGGGCAGGGCGACGCGTGCGTGACCGAAGCGGCCAAGCTGTGCGCCGATGAAATAGTAGGATGCGCGGATGCGGCGCACGAGGGCGTCGGACGCCTCGCTGTCGCGCACATGGGCGCAGGTGATCTCCAGGGTGTTCGGGCTGAGGCGGCGGATCTGTGCGCCCATGCTGTCGAGGATCTCAAGCAGCAGGCGGACGTCGGAAATATCCGGCACGTTTTCGATACGGCAGGTGCCGTTGACAAGTAAAGTTGCGGGAAGGATAGCAACGGCGGCGTTTTTTGCGCCGCTGATGGTTACGGTCCCGTGGAGCGGTTTCCCGCCCTCGATCATATATTGAATCATTTCATACCCTCTCATATCAGGAGTATATGCAATATCTTGTTGTTAAGTAAGCCAAAATGAGGCATATTGAGTATATCATACCAGATACGGCTTGTAAAGAGGAAATAACAAATCGGTTGCAGAAAAATATCAATTGTTTCGGCGCAGACCCTTCGGATAATGATTTTTCAGAACGCCGTCCGCTCCGCGTGCCCAGCCGAGCCCGTGACCGCCGGCGGTAACGAGCGTCCAGCCGCGGCAGTCTGCCGGCAGCGTTTCGCCGCGCAGATAGGCGGCGATCTCGTGGCTGTCGGCGGGGAAATCCGCGCAATTTGGAAACGTTTCCAATGACAGCGCCAGCGCGTGCGCCGGAATAAAGCGCCCTTTGCGCACCTCACCCAGCTCCAATCCCGCGCGCAGCACGCGCAGGCCGCGCAGCTCCGGCGTCTCCTCCGGCGCGAGGAACCAGGTGTCTCCGAAACAGACGGGAATGCCGCTGAGCGCAATGCCGTTTTCCGCGAAAAAAGCGGAAATTTCGGCGGGAAGCTGCGCTGCGTGTTCGGCGGGGACGTCGTTTTGCCTGTCGCCGCTGCGCACGAGCACGGCGGCAAAATGCCCCTCGCCGCGCAGCTGGTGCGGGAACAGGCGCAGGGTGTTTTCGATGCCCTCGGCGGGGTCGTCGATCCAATCGGGTCTGCCGCGGTCAAAATACGGCGCGTCACAGGGAAGGATGGAAAAATCGGGATGCCTGTGCAAAAACGCGCTGATGACGCCCTCGTTTTCCTCCGGCGAGAAGGTGCAGGTGGAATAGACCAGGCGTCCGCCCTGCCGGAGCATAGCTGCGGCGGATTCCAGAATTTCGGCCTGCCGTGCGGCGCACATCGAAACCGTTTCCTCGCTCCAATCGCTGACAGCGGCGTCCTCCTTGCGGAACATCCCCTCGCCGGAGCAGGGCGCGTCGACGAGAACCCGGTCAAAATAGAGGGGGAAGCGCTCCGCCAGCTTTGCGGGGTGTTCATTCAGCACGAGGGCGTTTTTTACGCCCATGCGCTCGATGTTTGATGATAAGATGCGTGCGCGTTTCGGATGGATCTCGTTGCACACGAGCAGGCCGCGTCCGCGCATGGCGGCGGCGAGCTGCGTCGTCTTCCCGCCGGGGGCGGCGCACAGGTCGAGCACGCGCTGCCCCGGCTGTGCGTCCAGCAGCGGCGCGGGCGCCATCGCGCTCGGCTCCTGCAGGTAGTACAGCCCGGCCTCGTGCCAGGGGTGCAGCCCCGGCCGCAGCGCGGGATCGTAGTAGTAGCCGTTCGGCGCCCAGCCGACCCGCTCACCGCAGAAGGGCAGAGGAGAAGTGCATTTTAGCGGGTTGAGGCGAATGCCGACGTTGCGCGGCAGCTCGTACGACGCAAGAAAGGCGTCAAACTCCGCGCCGAGCAGCCGGCGCATCCGCGCGAGAAAAGCATCAGGGAGCATAAAAACCTCCGATGAAAGCCTGAATTAACGCTGTTTTCTGCGCTATCATAGCATAGATGCGGAAAAAAAACAAGACGCTTTTCGCCGCACGCTTTGCAGCGGCAGGAAAGAGAAAACGACTTTTTTTGAAAAAACGAAAAAAAGTGTTGACAAAGCGCGACTGCCTCGCTATAATAATCATGCTCTGTTTGAGATGCCGGTATAGCTCAGCCGGTAGAGCA
>JAEDOK010000155.1 GCA_016302005.1 Oscillospiraceae bacterium
CCTGATCGAATTCCCCCTCGGGATAGCGGTGCTTGACGCCGAGCTGATAGCCGTATGCCTTGCCGATAGAGCCGTTCTCATCTGCCCAGCTGTCCCAAACATGGCTGCCCAGGTCGCGGACATTGTTGGACTTTTTCTGCCAGATCCACAGCAGCTCGTCCACACAGGAGCGGAAATAGGTGCGCCGCAGGGTCATAATGGGGAATTCCTCCCGCAGATCATAGCGGTTCACAATGCCGAAGCACTTGACCGTGTGGGCGGGCGTACCGTCCTGCCAGCGGGGACGCACATCAAGGTCGGTATCCCAAACGCCCTCCGAGAGGATTTTTTTACAGGTCTCGCGGTATAAAATATCTGCCTTACTCATTTGTCATCACCCTTCCAAGCATACCAAATTCCCACCGGCTTGTCAACCAAAGAAACGGAGCGCCGTTTCCGACGCTCCGAAAAGGTTTTTACTTTCTCTTGATCTCTTGCAGCAGCTCCACGGTCTTTGCGGTGTTCATTGCAATGCTGCGGAGGTTCGTCGCGTTGTTCAGCGCGATCATTCCGCCTGCGACAATGATGAATGCCGAAAGGACACTGCCAAGAATGTAAACAATGGCCATCAACTCGTCGCGGTCAAATATTTCAAGACCCACAACCAGACCTGCGATGACCATGCCCGCGAAAATAATCCAAAGGATCACGCGCATGAAGACGATCCAGCCCATGCCCTTGCCGGTCTTGCCGTTGAATTCATAGCTCGGCACGGCAGGCTGCTGGGGATAGACGGGCGGCACATAGCTCGGATTCGTATAAACCGGAATCGCTTGCGGCTGGGGAGCACTTTGCCGCTGCTGGGGAGCGCTTTGCTGCTGAGGAGTGCTTTGCTGCTGGGGAGCGCTTTGCTGCTGGGGGACGCTTTGCTGCTGTGCCTTCTCGGGCTTGGTCGACTTACCGCAATAGGGGCAGAAAGCTTCGTCGCCACTGATGTACTTCCCGCAACCGGGACAGACGATCATTGCCATAGTATCAAACCTCTCTTTTTTCAGTATCGGGATGCCGTATTTTTATTATAAAATGCTGTCTTGTCTGTGTCAAGCAGGAACCTGTTTATCGCCGAAAAAACTGCTCCCCGTTGGTAACACAGGGAGCAGTTTTGATAGCCTTCAAGCTTTCTTTTCCGCAACGTCAATGCGGTTCAGCGCGCGGGAGAGCTTTGCCTTTGCAAGGGCGATGTCGCGCTCCTCCTGCGCCTGCGCAATGCGTTCCTCCGCCCGCTTTTTGGCGGATTCGGCGCGTTCGACGTCAATTTCATCCGCGTATTCAAAGGTCGTCGCGACAAGGCGCACCTCGCCTTTCTCTACGCTGATAAAGCCTCCTCCGCAGGCGGCGTCTCTGGTCGTGCCGTCCTTGGTGACGGAGACCATGCCGACATCGAGCGCGGCGATATAGTCCACATGCCCGGCGCGGATGCTGACATAGCCCTCGCTGGTGCGCAGGCGAAGTGCCTCTGCCTGACCGTCAAACAAGCTGCCGTCGGGCGTGACGATCTGGAGTCGGAAGCTGCTCATTGCGCAGCACCCTTTCTTGCCTTCTCGACCGCCTCGTCGATCGTGCCGACGAAGAGGAACGCGGACTCGGGCAGATCGTCATGCTTGCCCTCCAAAATCTCCTTAAAGCCCCGGATCGTCTCCTTGATGGGCACATACTTGCCCTCATAGCCCGTGAACTGCTCCGCAACGGAGAAGGGCTGCGACAGGAAGCGCTGGATCTTTCTCGCGCGGGAAACGGTCAGCTTATCCTCTTCGGACAGCTCATCCATACCCATAATGGCGATGATGTCCTGCAATTCCTTATAGCGCTGCAAAATGCGCTGCGTCTCACGGGCGACCTCGTAATGCTCCACGCCGACGATATCCGGCGTGAGGATACGAGATGTAGATTCCAGCGGATCGACGGCGGGATAAATGCCCAAGGAAGCGATGCCGCGGTCAAGAACCGTGGTCGCGTCGAGGTGGGCAAAGGTCGTCGCGGGCGCGGGGTCGGTCAGGTCGTCGGCGGGGACATAGACCGCCTGCACAGAGGTGATCGAGCCTTTCTTCGTGGAGGTGATGCGCTCCTGCAAAGCGCCCATTTCAGTCGCCAGCGTGGGCTGATAGCCGACGGCGGACGGCATTCTGCCGAGCAGGGCGGAGACCTCCGAGCCTGCCTGCGTGAAACGGAAGATATTGTCAATGAACAGCAGCACATCCTGCCCTTCACGGTCGCGGAAGTACTCTGCCATCGTCAGACCGGACAGTGCCACGCGCATTCTTGCTCCGGGCGGTTCGTTCATCTGACCGTAGACCAAGGCGGTCTTGTTGATAACGCCGGATTCCTGCATCTCGTTATACAGGTCGTTGCCCTCACGGGTACGCTCGCCGACGCCCGCAAACACGGAGATACCGCCGTGCTGCTTTGCAACGTTATTAATGAGTTCCATAATGAGGACGGTCTTGCCGACACCCGCGCCGCCGAACAGACCGATCTTGCCGCCCTTGGCGTAGGGCGCGATCAGATCGACGACCTTAATACCCGTTTCCAGCATCTCCGTGGTGCTCTCCTGCTCATCATAAGCAGGCGGGTCACGATGGATGCTCCACTTTTCGCAGGTGACGGGCTGGGGCTTATTGTCAATGGCTTTGCCGAGGAGGTTAAATACTCTGCCGAGGGTCTCTTTGCCGACGGGAACCTTGATGCCCGTGCCGGTATCGACCGCCTCCATGCCGCGCATCATGCCGTCGGTGGAGCTCATGGCAATGCAGCGTACCACATCGTCGCCGAGCTGCTGCGCAACCTCGCAGACAAGCACGCCGTCCTCGCGTTCAATTTCAATGGCATTGAGCAGATTGGGCAAATGACCGTTCGGGAAGCGGATGTCCAGAACCGGCCCAATGACCTGCACAACACGACCGATGTTTTTTTCTTGCATACGGATTTCTCCTTTAATAGCTTACAGCGCTTCCGCGCCGGAAACGATTTCCGTGATTTCCTGCGTAATGAC
>JAEDOK010000025.1 GCA_016302005.1 Oscillospiraceae bacterium
GCTTATTGCATCTGCATCAGCTCGCCGAGGTATTGATAGGCGGTGAGGAGCTTTTCTAAGTGGTAGTTCATGACGATGGTGTCGTGCCGGGTGCATTTCCTTGCGGGAATGCCGGCTTCGGGAAGCTCCATGCCAAGCTCCTGCATAGCGGTGGCGTTTTCCATCGCCAAATCGCCGAGCGAGTCCATGCCGCAGATCGCTTCCAGCTCTTGCAGCATACGCTCCGCCAAACGGTAACACCCGCGCAGCGGCGCTTCCTCATCGTGCTTGCGGTGGAAAAAGCGCTGCGAATGGTACAGCGTCAGCTCGCGGTCGATGCAGCGCAGCAGCTCCACGCAGGGCTGCAAATCGGGGAATTGCTCGTGCACGACGATTTTCTCCAGCTCCTTTGGCAGAAGCTCGCGCAATTGTGCCAGCAGGGACAGAATGCGCTTTTTATTGTTATATGGGCGAATGGTGACATTGACCAGCAGGGCGATGCCCACACCGACTGAGGTGTCCCGCAGACGGAACAGGGAATCGCGCAGGATATCCTCCGTCGGTGTCAGGCAGGCGGAGAGAAAGATGATGCACGAGAGGGAAGCGGTGAAGGGCAGCTTCATCGAGATACAAAGGACGATGAGCAGCAGCACACCAAGACCCGCCAGCCACGCGGGCGTTGCGCCGGGAAACAGCAGAACGGACACATAGCCGAACACCGTGCCCGCAAGGACGCCGACAAGCTGCGTCAGCCCCTGCATGAGTGATTTGGTGAAGGTCGTATCCATCGCGATGAGCGCACCGAAGGCGGCGTAGAATACAGAGAGCGAATCCGTCACGAATTGCCGCACCAGCATGACAGAGAGTGTGACTGCAAGGGCGGTCTTGAGCACGCGCAGCCCAAAGGGATGAAATTTCGTCTTTGTTTTCAAGGCACAGCCTCCTTTCTCGGATATGAGTATAGCAGAATGTAGCCGTTTTGCAAGCGTTTGGGTAGATTTTGCTATACATTTTTGTGTTTTGTGGTAAAATGAAACACAAGGAGTTGAGAAGTATGTCGATTCGAACCGCAACTGAGGCAGATGTGCCTGCCATGCTGTCGATCTATGACGAATTCGTCCGCCATACGGCGGTGAGCTTTGAGTATGAAACGCCGAGCCGGGAGGAATTTACCTTACGCCTGCGGGAGCATATCGCAGTCTATCCGTGGTTGGTCTATGAGGAGAAGGGCACCGTTTTGGGCTATGCCTACGCAGGACGGGCCTTTGAACGGGCGGCGTATGCATGGAATGCCGAGATCTCCTGCTATCTTGCCGCGAGCGCCCGCAGAAGGGGGATCGGGCGGCAGCTCTACGGGAAGATTGAGGAGATTTTGCGGAATATGGGCGTGCGCAAGGTCTTTGCCGTTGTCACCTCCGCCAATATGCCCTCCGTCGCCTTTCATCATGCCCTCGTCTACCGGGATACGGCGCGGTTTTCTGATGTCGGCTTTAAACACGGCGCGTGGTACGATGTTTTGTGGCTGGAAAAGCAGCTCTGCCCCCTCGGCGCGCCGGAGGCGTTTCCGACATCGTGGAAATGCGCTTTTGCGGAAAGCAGGGGCGGACAACAGAAGAGCACATAGCCTGCGTTTTCCGCACCGGCGTTGCATTTTTTTGAGAACTGTGCTATAGTAGTGCCGAACAAAGTGTTTCTTGGCGAAAGGAGTGCAAAATACTGTGACACAGGTTCTCTCTGTTATTTTTCTTCCGCTTCTCGGAACGGTGCTTGGCGCGGCGTGCGTCTTTTTCCTCAAGGGGCAGATGCATCTCGGGGTGCAGCGCGGTTTGACCGGGTTTGCCGCCGGCGTGATGGTTGCGGCATCCATTTGGAGCCTGATTATTCCGGCAATGGAGCAGTCAGAGCATATGGGGAAGCTGGCGTTTCTGCCTGCCCTGATCGGTGTCTGGCTTGGCTTCTTGTTCCTGCTGGTGCTGGATCGTGTGGTGCCGCATCTGCATATCAACAGCGACTGCCCCGAGGGTAGCGTCTGCAATTTGGGCAAAAGCTCCATGATGGTGCTTGCGGTGGCGCTGCACAATCTGCCCGAGGGCATGGCGGTAGGTGTGGTGGCAGCGGGCTGGCTCAACGGGGACGCGAGTATTTCCGCCGCTGCGGCGCTGGCACTGTCGCTGGGCATTGCCATACAGAATCTTCCCGAGGGCGCAATTATTTCCATGCCGCTCAAGAGCAACGGAATGCGGCGGGGCAAGGCGTTCGGCTACGGCGTCCTCTCCGGCGTGATCGAGCCCATCGGTGCGGGACTGACCATTGCGCTGGCAAGCCTCGTGGTGCCGATTTTACCCTATGTGCTCGGCTTTGCGGCGGGCGCGATGCTGTATGTCGTCGTGGAGGAGCTGGTTCCCGAGATGTCCGAGGGGGAGCATTCCCACATCGGCACGATCTTCTTTGCCGTCGGCTTTACTCTAATGATGGTATTGGATGTCGCCTTGGGATAACGTTTCCCGAACCTACATAAAACAAATCAGTATCCGGAAGGTCGGATACTGATTTGTTTTTTATATTCTGTCTTTGATGAGAAGCAGCTCTCCTTTGGAGACGGTGACCTCTGCGGTTTTTCCGGGGAGGACTTCGTTGCTGACGCCGTACTGATAATCGCATTGGATCGCGGCGTTTTCCAGGGGGTATTTGGCGTTTTTGATCGTGATCCCCTCCGCTGTGCCGCTGATGTTGAGCAGGGAGAAGAAGGGATAGTGCGCCGGTATCTGTACCGATTTTTCGGACACGATCTCCATTTCTGAATAATCGTCCACCGCGACGGCGGTTTTCCCTTGATGGTAGAGCCAAAGCAAGGCGGACACGTTTGCCAATGTATGATCTAAACGCCCGCCGATCACGCCGAGCAGCAGGAAATCACAGAAGCCCCGCGCCACTGCTGTTTTCATTGCGAAGACCGTGTCCGTATCGTCCTTTTCGCAGGGGAGAATGATCGTTTCCACGGGCAAATTCGGATTCGCGTGGGAATCAAAATCCCCGACGATCAAATCGGGCGCGGCGTTCAGCCCCTCCATGTGCCGCAAGCCACTGTCACAGAAAAGGAAAAAGTCGCCGCTGCGGAGGTACTGCCGGATGGCGGGATAGTCCCGAATCTCCGCGCCGCCGACGATCACACACCGTCTCATGACTTTGCGCTCCGAGAGAGCTTCTTCGTGACCATGTGTACCGCGACGCAGAGCAGGATCGTGATGAGCATATCGGGCAGGGTGTTGCCGACAATGATATCCACGCGCATCAGCAGACGGTAGATCACAAAGCCCACAAGCCACAGGATCAGATTTTTGATGTCAAATGCCCGCTTGCAGGGCTCTTTTTTCAGGATAAAGAAGTCCGCGATCTGAATGGCGATCATCGGGGCGAACACCGAACCGATAAAATAGAGGAAATCGGTGATATCGTACAGGGGCAGAGTGACAGCGCCGACGATGCCGATCACGGTAACGCCCACGGCAACCCACTTGCCGTTGATCTTTGACCAGATGGATTCGCCGGAAATGCCTGCGGAGTAAGCGTCCAGGAAGGTGGTCGTGACGGTGGAGAAGACGACGATCAGCAAGCCCGCAATGCCGAGACCCGCTTTCAGCATGATCTGCGCAATATCCGACTCGGCGGTGAAGATCGCAGCGCCCATGCCGATCACATACATCCAGCAGCTCACGATGCCGTAGACCAGGGCGCTGACGGCGGTGGCCTTGAAGGGCTTTTCTGCGTCTCTCGTATAATCGCTGATGAGGGGCAGCCACGAAAGAGGCATTGCGACGGACAGCTCCACCGCCGCGCCGAAGGTCATGCCTTCCCCGGCGACGCTCTGCATGGTGCCTTTTCCGAAGATCACGAAGCTCAAGACGATCGTGAGGACGAAGAGCGCTGCCATGGCAACGGTGTTTACCTTGCCGAGGTTTTTGATGCCGATCAGCACCCAGAGAATGATCAGCGCGCCGATGACGATACACCAGATCCAATTTCCAATGTCCCAAATGCCGTTTGCGGCAAGTGCGCCGTCATAGATCATAATGGCGGTCCAACCGACGAGCTGGATGACATTGAGGATGGAGAAGAGCAGACCGCCCTTGCCGCCAAAGCTCATTTTTGTTGTTTCCATGGCGCTCTTGCGGACCTTGCCGCCGATCAGACCGGCGAGGAACAGCATGATGCAGCCGATGACATGACCGATCAAGATCGCAAGCAGACCCTTGGTAAAGCCGAGGGGTGCAAAATAAGTACCGGTCACGATCTCCGCGATCGACACGCCCGCGCCGAACCAGATCAGACCGTTTTCAAATACGGAGGTGCGTTTTTCTTTCATTTCAGTTTGCCTCCTTTGCAAATTCCCCTTGCAGGGCAAAGGCGTGATTCATGGGCCCGGCGCCGTGCCCTAAATCGAGCATGGCGGAAAGCGCACCGGAGATGTAGTCCTTTGCTCTCCGGACGGAGGTCTCCAAATCAAAGCCCTTTGCAAGATTGGAGGCGATGGCGGAGGAGAGGGTGCAGCCGGTGCCGTGGGTGTTCGGGTTGTCAATGCGCTTGCCACGGAACCATTTTAGTTCTCCCTTTGTATAGAGCAGATCGTTTGCGTCATTGACATTGTGGCCGCCCTTGAGCAGAACCGCGCAGCCGTAGGCATCGCCGATCTGCTTGGCGGCAGCGGTCATGTCCTCCTCGGTTTGAATATGCATCCCCGAGAGAATTTCCCCTTCGGGAATGTTCGGCGTGATGACCGCAGCCAAGGGAAGCAGCTCCCGCTGCAGCGTGTCGAGGGCGTCAGACTCCAGCAGGCAGGCGCCGGAGGTGGCGACCATCACCGGGTCTACCACGATGTTGTCCGCCTGATAATAGCGGAGCCGTTCCGCGATGGTTTCAATCAGCTTTGCGCCGGAAGCCATGCCGATCTTCACCGCGTCCGGCCGGATGTCGGTAAAGATCATGTCGATTTGCTGCTTTAGGAATGCAGGAGTTACCTCCATGATCCCTGTCACGCCGGTGGTGTTCTGCGCCGTCAGTGCGGTGATCGCACTCATGGCATAAACACCGTTCATGGTCATCGTTTTCAGATCGGCCTGAATACCGGCGCCTCCGCTGCAATCACTGCCAGCGATTGATAATGCTGTTTTCATTGTTTTTCTCCTTTCGTGTTCAGCATTATTTTTATTGAGCGGCAGAGAGTGGTGCCCCCGGTCTGCCGCTTGAAGCGATCGGCTTATCCTGCCGACGCAAGCTTCCAAAAGGGTTCCGTATGTGTAAAATCCGAGAGGTAGCAGTCGCAGATTTCCCGCAGTGCTTCCTGTCGGGTTTCGCTTTTGTCAAATACCGCTGCCGTGAAAAAACCGTCGCTTTTGGCGGTTTGCGCGGCGTGGTAAGCGTCCTCAAAAATGATTGTATTGCTGCGGTCGGTGCCGAGCGACTCCATGGCATTGCGGTAGATGGTGGGGTCGTCCTTCCCGTGCCCGACCTCGGAGCAGGTGAAAATCGCGGAAAACAGCCCATCCATGCCGCAGCGCTGCAAGGCGGCTTGAATCTGATATCGGTCGGTCGCTGTGGCGATGCACATGGAAACGCCTGCCTCCGCAAGCTGCTTCAGAAAATCAGAAACGCCCGCTTTGGGTTGGACTTCATAAAGGTAAAAATGATCTATCGTTTGATTGATCCCCTGTATGATCTCCTCGACGGAGAGACCGAGCGCGTATTCCTCCTGCAAATACCGGGCGGATTGCTGCAGGCTCATGGTTTTTACGGCTTCCCGCAGGGAGGGCAGCGGCGTTTTGCCGAGGGCGCGGAGATAGGTTTCTCCCGCCATGTCCCAGATATACATGGAGTCAAACAGCGTTCCGTCAAAATCAAAAATGATGCCGTTAAATTTCATCCCTTTACCATTTCTTCCGACATGGCGTGCAGACGGCGGCATTCGCTCTCGATATCTTCTGCGCCGAAGATGGCGCTGACCAATGCCACGCCGTCTACACCGGTGCCGGAGAGCTGCATTAGATTGGCTATGTTGATCCCGCCGATGGCGACCACGGGGATATCCACCGCCGCGCAGATGTCCCGCAGTACCTCCTGCGGCAAAACATCCGCGTCCGTTTTGGTGGAGGTGGAGAACATCGCGCCTACACCGAGGCAGTCCGCGCCGTTTTTTACCGCTTCCAGGGCCTCCTCGACCGAGTGGACGGAGACACCGATCATCATGTGTTCGCCGACACGCTGCCGTACCTGTGCCGCCGCCATATCCTCCTGCCCGACATGGACGCCGTCTGCGCCGCACTGTATGGCGATTTCCACATTGTCGTTGACAAAGAAGGGAACACCGTAGCGTTTGCACAGGGCGGACAGTTCTATCGCTTCTGTGAGGAAATCAGCGTCACTCAGCTCCTTTTCCCGCAGTTGGACACAGGTCGCGCCCCCCTTCAGGGCGGATTCCACCTGTTCATACAGGCTCTGCTTGCCGACCCATGCCCGGTCTGTGACCGCGTAGAGCAGCATGTGTTTTTTATCGCACTTCATAGTTTGCACCTTCTTCTAACTGCGCGGGGGTGAGATGATAAATGGCATCGATAATATAGTTCCGATAGGTGGAGTTGCCGTCCATTGGGCTGAGCCTCCGATGGGCGAGCTCTCCGGCAAGTCCCATGGCGCACACCGCAGCCGCAGCCGCTTTCAAAGGCTCGTTGGGATTGGCGGCGACAAAGGCGGCGGTCATGGCGGAGAGCTGACAGCCTGTGCCGGTGATGGAGGACATCATCGGGTGCCCGTTGCGGATGCAATAGGCTGTCTCGCCGTCTGCGACAATGTCGATCGCGCCGGTGATCGCAATGACGGCGCCGGTTTTGGCGGCAAACGCTTTTGCGAAGGCGACGACCTCGCTCAGGTCGTCCTCCGTGACCCGGTCCGCGACGTCCGCATCTACGCCCTTTGTGGTGCCTGCGCCGGAGGCGAGGGTCTTGATCTCGGAGATATTTCCCCGAATGACGGCAAACTGCACCTCCTCCAAAAGACGGTAGGCGGTTTCCGTGCGCAGCTTGGAGGCACCTGCACCCACCGGGTCGAACACCACCGGGTGGTGCAGGGCATTGGCTGCCTTCCCGGCGATCAACATGGAGTCGATCGTGCGGCTGTTCAATGTGCCGATGTTGATATTCAACCCGGCGCAAAGCGCGGTGATCTCCGCGACCTCTTCTTTATCGTCTGCCATGATCGGGGACGCGCCGCAGGCAAGCACGATATTGGCGCAGTCGTTAACCGTGACATAATTCGTGATGTTGTGAATTAAGGGACAGGTATTTCTGACGTTTTCAAAAATCCTTTGGAACATAGGGCCGCCTCCGTTACCGAGTGAAGGCTGCCTGCATCTTTTGCAGCGCGTTGGCTTCCTTCAAGCTGTAGACCAAAATCGTGGCAATGACCGCGCCGACTGCGGTAGAGATCAAAAACGGGATGATGTAGGCATAAAAGGCGATATCGGCGGCGCTCTTTCCCATCAGGAAAATGGCGACGGGATAGGCGCACAGACCGCCGAGGACCGATGTGCCGAAGACCTCGCCGAGCAGGGTCGCCATGATATTCTTGCTTTTCCAATAAACAAGTCCGCACAGCAGCGCGCCGAACATGCTGCCCGGGAACGCCATCAGGCTGCCCAAGCCCAGCAGATTGCGGATCAGCGACGCGGCAAAGGCTGCGCCGACACCGTAGCCCGGACCCAGCAGCACGGCGCAGAGAATGTTTACCATATGCTGCACGGGAGAGCATTTGCTTCCGAAGATCGGGAAGGAAAACAGACTGCCGACAACGGCGACGGCACAGAATAAGGCGGCGACCGCCAGCTTTTTTACATTGACTTTTTTCATGATTTGACACTCCTTTGAAATGGATCGGAAACGGCTGTATACAGCGACGCTTCCAAAAATAAATACAGTTCTCCTGTCGAGACTGCACGGAAGGTCGGTCGATGCTTGCTGGCATCCTCTCACGCCGGAACACGGCTTCCCATCGCTGTTCTACAAGGCTCAGGGCGCTCCCCCTCAGCCCGCCACGGTTCGTGGACTGCCGCAGCCTCCTTTCAAAATCGTATCAAACAAAACAGGAGACGCCCTCTTCGGATGCCTCCTGTAAAAAATCTGCGTAACGACTTCCTACGGCGGCATTACCCGCATCAGGTAAAGGGTCGAAGTTGGAGGACTTCCTCTCAGCCTGCCTGTACAAGCTCCCCTGTCTTTATTTGTCGGGCATATTATACACCCGTTTTTACTCAAATGCAAGCAGTTATTCCGACAGCTTTTGCAACAATGCGCGGCAGCCCTCGTCAATGTCCCGCTCTGCGGCGCGGAAGTCGCGGGTGTACCAAGGGTCGGCTACATCGCGCGGATGGTCGGTGTAATCCATCAGCAGAGAGAGCTTCCCCTCAGGATCGCTTCCGAACAGGCGGAGCATACTGCGGCGGTTGGATTCTTCCATGCCGATAATATAGTCGTAGCGTTCATAGTCCCCGCGCCGAAGCTGACGGGCGGTCTTACCCTTGCAGGAGATGCCGCGCTCCCTCAGCAGCGCCGCGACAGGCGGATAGACGGGATTGCCGATCTCGTCGCTGCTCGTCGCAGCGGAGGCGATCTCGAACTGCTTCGAAAGTCCTCTCTCTGCAACAAGAGCTTTCATAAGAAATTCTGCCATCGGACTACGGCAGATGTTGCCGAGGCAAACAAATAGAATCTTCGTCATTGTTTTTCCTTTCCGCAGTTCATTTCTTCGGACGCCAGTGCTTCAGCGTCGGGAGCTGCGCTTCAAAATAGGTGCGTGCCTGCTCCGGTGGCCAGTTTTCGCTTGACATATGCTCGACGAGAAAATCGGTCAACTCTTCGAGATTGGTGTAAACAAATTTGCCGTCAGAGTAGCACCACTTGCAATATTCTTCTTGAAAGCTGCCGTCAGGCTCTTTGCTGATAGAAGTATCATCCAGCGGCATACCGCAGCATTGGCAAATCAGCTTCCTCGGAGAACCCAAAAGCGTGTTGATCGAAACGTCAAACAGCTTGGAAAGCAGCTTCAGAGTTTCCGTATTGGGCACGGTTTCGCCGGTTTCCCAGCGGGACACGGCTTGCCTTGTAACATGAATTTTCTCCGCAAGCTCGTCTTGTGTGAGCTCTTGCTTGGTTCGCAATGCATAGAGCACATCTTTTGTTTCCATCATGATCACCTCATAGACAGGATATCATCTTCGATTCGAAAAAACAAGCAACCCGCTGTTGCTGCGGCAGGGAGGATCGGGGGATACCGTTGCTTTCCTTTCTCATTCCACACCGCAGACGGTGAGGGTGTTGTCATTCACGGTGAAGCGGATGTTGCGGTCGGCGAAGCGCATGCCGTAGATGCGGGTGGGGTCGTTTTGGTAGGAGACATGGGTCGAGGAGGGCGCAGAGACGCTTTCGAACTGCTTTGTAATCCTCTTCTCCGCACCGAATCAGCGCTGAAACAGTTTGAATAAATCCGGCATGGTTTCTAAAAGCGTACCAAACCTGCATTTGCAAGCACGACAATAATAAGCGGGATTTTCCGGACGAATCACACAGCCGCCAAGCACGATCTCATCATGCTCAAGTTTCTCCAAGTATTCCAAATCCTTCTTAGATGGCGATGAGAGACTGCCTATCGAAGGCCTGCCGTATGTAATTGTAATGATATCTTCTGATTGACACTTCGGACAGATCATATCCACTACCTCCTCGACACGAAAATGTCGTTTATATTCATCAAAGGCTATTTGAAACATTGAAACAATGCCCGGAAATATTGCTTTGCATCCTGATCATCCGACAGACCGGAAACGCTTCCATCACCGGCTTCGATGACTTTCCATGTGCCGTCTGCAAGCTCGGCATAATCTACGGTGTAATACGGACTGCCTAATTGACTGTATTTTTCGATCAGCTCCCTCGGCGGCAATGGCGTGTAGTTCCCTTGCCCGGAATTTCCGCATGCAGCGGAAACAGAATCATATCTACCATAATATCGGCTCTTTCATTTTACATAAAATGAGCAGAAACGCGAGAAACCATGCGTATTCCGCAGCTGCTCTTATAAATCCAAGCTGTTCGGATTCAGCAAGAAATCCATAATACCCATGACGACGATACCCTGCTCGTTGCGCCAGAGCTTGATCCTGTCCTTTACCACAATGATTTTTTTAAAGGAGTCGCCGATGCGTATCAGAGAGCTTTGCTCCTGCTGCATTTTGTCACTGTCCGGAATCGCAAAAGCAGACTGAATATAGTATCTCCGGCTGCCTTGGTTGCAGACAAAATCCACTTCAAGCCTTTTCCGGACGACCTTTCCGTCGCAATCCCTCACAGAGTGTTCTACGACGCCGACATCTACATTAAACCCCCGTACGAGCAGTTCATTATAGATGATGTTTTCCATGATGTGGTTTTCTTCCTGCTGGCGGAAGTTAAGTCGGGCATTGCGAAGCCCTACGTCGGTGAAATAATACTTGAATGGGGAAGCAATGTATTTTTTCCCCTTGATGTCATAGCGTTCGGCTTTGCTGATAAAGAAAGCGTCCAGCAGATATTCGATGTAAGTCCCGATAGTCTTGTCACTGGCGCGGATGCCATTGCTGCGGAAGGTGCTTGCGAGCTTGGTCGGATTTGTCAGAGAACCAACAGCGGATGCGAGAATGTTGACCAGTGCAGCCATCACATTGTCACCGCGCAGATTGTGTCGGTCTTCGATGTCCTTCAGATACAGCTCCTTGCACAGGTCGATCAGATACTTGGATTTCAACTCATCGGTTTTTCGGCTCAGAATCAGCGGCAGTCCGCCGTAGGTGCAGTAGTCATTCCATGCATCATACTTATCTCCGGGATAAGCCGACACATATTCCGAAAAGGACAGCGGATAGACCCTGATTTCGTCTCCGCGGCCGCGGAACTCTGTCAGCACATCCGAGGAGAGAAATTTTGAATTGCTTCCGGTCACGTAAATGTCTAAATTATCCCGCCGGTTCAGACCGTTGAGCACAGCTTCAAAGCCCTTGCAGAGCTGGATTTCATCCAAAAACACATACCACATGTCGTCGTCCGTGACGCGCTGCTTGATATACGCGCTCAGCTTTTTACTGTCACACAGCTCCTCATAGTCCTCGTCATCCAAAGCAATGCGTATGATGTTAGAAGCATCCACTCCGGAAGCAATCAGGTATTGGTAGTACAGCTTAAACAGAAGGTAAGATTTTCCGCATCTCCGAATGCCGGTGATGACCTTGATTTGACCGTTTTCCCTTCGTTCAATCAGCCGGTTCAAATAGATTTCGCGTTGAATAGGCTCCATCTCGTTCTCCTTACTTCGAACTTTTGTGAAATGTTGCATTTTTCCGTAATTAGATTATAGCTGCGTATGACAGAACTGTCAATCCTGTTGCGGTTATTATGCTCCGGAACTATATCAAAATATGCAATTTTCCGAATAGAAGACGGACGAATATCTATTAGAAGCCGCATGACCGAATTAGGATTCATAATAGTTCATCATGCCCGAGCCGATGTCCTTGGGGATGTAATGCTCGGCAAATGCTATGATGCGCTTTATCTCTTGATAGCGCCAAGGGTCTTCATTGGGCCAGCCTTCTATTTCGTCATAAAGCTCCGAATTTTTGTAGAAGCGCAGCTTCCAATGGTAGCCGTCGATCATTTTTGTTCCGTGGTTGTCGGCATCGTAGCAGAAAAGCTCTGTCATGATCGGGTCGATGATGTACTGCGCATCCTCCGGCCGGATATACAGCAAAGCGCCATCCATGCAATCTGTGGAATTTTGATAGTGAATGACTCCGTTTTTGTGAATGTGAATTTTGAACCAATAGCCTTGATACGGATTGTTCTGAATCTCTACGCAATCCATGAGCCGCAGTGAAGTATGCCGCTTCATTCTCGCAGAATAATTGCTTAGAATATGGTTTCTGAATGCTTCCGGCACCGGAATGTTGTACTTATTTACATAGTTTATGAATGCATCGTTCCAAATATAGGTACCATCCGTAAATACATTTCCGGAGCCGATTACCTGCTCCGGATCTATTTCATCGTATAGGATACCGGGGCAGGCTGAGTAACAATGCGTTTTGAGATACGCCATAATTTTGCTCTTCTCCGGGTCGGGCGTATCTGATATCATATCGCTTAAATGCGGTAATGATGTATCGCCATGCTCAAAGGAATAGGCTACCTGTTTTGCTTCTCTTTTCATAGGCGCTATTACCTCCGATTTATTGCGCAAACGGCTTTTTGTGTTTGCTTGGTTTATTCCACACCGCAGACGGTGAGGGTGTTGTCCTTTACGGTGAAGCGGATGTTGCGGTCGGCGAAGCGCATGCCGTAGATGCGGGTGGGGTCGTTTTGGTAGGAGGGGCGCGGGTCGAGGGCGAGGACGGCGCGGAGGGCTTCCCGACGATCTACGGGGACACGGGCGAGAAGGTCGGGAGGGAAATCGACGGTCAGAGTCGGTTGCGGCGCGTCCTGCGCGAAGCCGCCGTTTGCTTCGGGGTGGGCGTCGGCGTAGGGGATGTAGGGCTTGATATCGTAGATCGGCGTACCGTCCATTAGGTCCGCGCCGGAGACGATCAGAATGGTACCGAGGGCAGGCTCCTGCCGCACCTCCTCCAAACGGACGCAGGATAAGCCGATGGGATTCGGGCGGTAGGGAGAACGCGTGGCAAAGACGCCAACACGTTCGTTGCCGCCCAAACGCGGCGGGCGTACCGTCGGAGACCAGTTTTCCCGGATCGCTTCGGAGAATTCCCAGATCAGCCAGAGATGGGAAAAATCCCCGATGCCGCGCAGTGCATCGGGGTTGCGGAACTCCGGCTCAAAGACGACGGCGGCGCGCAGCGTATTGACCAATCCGCTTTGGCGGGGAATGCCGAATTTTTCCGCGAAATCACTGCGCATTCGGGCGATGACACGCATGGTTCGTTCCATAAGATACCTCGATTTCGATAGAATGCGTTGCCGTTTGGAAAGCGCCTGCACGAGATTGCCACGGGCGCAAGCGCCCTCGCAATGATAAAGGAGTAACGCTACATGTTATTGTTGCGCTGGCGGCGCGTAGGGCACGACCACCGGGCGTGCCGTCAGCAAAGCGGCAGACAGTACAGACGAACGAGTTTGTACGCATTTGGTAGTTCCTGCACCGGCGCGCCGAGTCGGCGCGCCCTACGGCGAACTGCCGCCGGACCCAAAGGATCACATCATAAAAGAAAAGTTATAGGGAGCCTCTGATACGGGCGGCGGTTATTTTGAGAGTTGAGAGAAGATCTTGCCCAGGGAATCGTGGAATACCAAGTTGGCATAGTCGTCGTAGGGGGTCTCGTCACGGTTGATGAGGACGAGGCGATTGCCCCGGTAGTATTGCAGCAGTCCCGCGGCGGGGTAGACCGTCAGGCTTGTGCCGCCGACGATCAGAAGGTCGGCGCGGCGGATCGCGGAGACGGCACCGGCAAGGGTGTCCTGATCCAGCGATTCCTCATAGAGCACGACATCGGGCTTGACTGTGCCGCCGCAGTCGCACAGGGGGATACCCTCTGCGTCGCGGACGAATTCGGCGGGGTAGAATTTATGGCATCTGACGCAGTAATTGCGCAAAACGCTGCCGTGCAGCTCAAAGACGGTTTTGCTGCCTGCCTTTTGATGCAGCCCGTCAATGTTCTGGGTCACGACGGCAGCAAGATGCCCCTCCTTTTCCAACTGCGCAAGCACCTTGTGCGTCACATTCGGTTCGAAGCCGAGGGGGAGCATCTTTTCCCGGTAAAAGCGGAAAAAATACTCCGGCTTGCGCAGGTAGAAGCTGTGGCTGATGATCTCCTCGGGCGGGTATTCGAATTTTTGATTGTAAAGCCCGTCCACGCTGCGGAAATCGGGAATGCCGGACTCCGTGCTGACACCCGCGCCGCCGAAAAATACGGCGGACTTACTCTCCCGGATCCACTGCCGAAGCTGCTCGATGTTCGTCATCCTCCGCCATCTCCTTTAAGATTTTCTTATCCTCTTTGCTCTCAAAGACCAGTTTTTCATACATATCCGGACGCCGCGCCCGCGTTCTTAAGAGTGACTGCTTCCTGCGCCAGCGGGCGACCTTCGCGTGATCGCCGGAGAGCAGGATCGGCGGCACCTCCCGCCCATGCCACACGGCGGGACGGCTGTACTGCGGGTATTCCAGCGTCCCCGCCCAATGGCTCTCGTCCTCAAAGCACTCGCTGTCGGACAGCACGCCGGGAACCAAACGGCAGACGGAGTCCGCCACCGCCATGGCGGGAATTTCACCGCCGGTCAGGACAAAATCGCCGATGGAGATCTCTTCATCTACACATTCGTCGATGAAGCGCTGGTCGATGCCCTCATAATGCCCGCAGACCAAAATAAGATTTTCCATTTTGGACAGCCGCTTGGCGTCCGCCTGTGTGAAAACGTGTCCGCAGGGGGAGAGGTAAATCGTGTGGACGGGACCGCCCGCCTCGTCGCAGGCGTGGCACCAGCAGTTGTAGAGCGGGTCTGCCTGCATCACCGCACCGCGTCCGCCGCCGTAGGGGTAATCGTCCACCTGATTCTGCTTGTTGGTGGTGTAGTCGCGAATTTGGTGCGTTTCGATGCGGATATAACCCCGCTCCTGCGCTCTGCCTAAGATGGATTCGTTCATCATGTCCCCGACGGTGTCGGGAAACAGGGTCAGAATATCAATTCTCATCGGTCGCCATTCCTTCAATCAGATGCACGCGGACGAAGCCCTCCGCGACATTGATCTCGCGGACAAACGCCTTGACGGCGGGAACCATATAGGTCTTTTCGCCCTTGATGACATAGACGTCGCTTGCGGGCATGGTCAACACATCCGCGATCTTGCCGAATTCGTTCCCTTCGTCATCCAGAGCACGGCAACCCAGCAGGTCGGCGATAAAAACCGTTCCCTCGGGCAGCGTAACGCCGGTACGGTCTACGGTGACGGTCTGCCCCCGCAGTAGTGTCGCCTGCTCGGGCGTGTCAATGCCCTCCAATTTCGCCAGCACGCAGGTCTTGTGGACGCGGCTTGCGCGGACGGCATAGGGCTTGCCGTTTAAGAAAAGCGTTTTGAAGCCCAGCAGGAATTCGGGGCTGTCCGCCCACGGGAGGATTTTAATCTCGCCCTGAATGCCGTGGGTGCTGACGACCTCGCCGGCTTCTAAAAATTGTTTTTCCATGAAGTTTCTCCTAAAGTAAATGTGTTGCCAAAGAACTCGTAGGGGCGGCTATCAGCCGCCCGCGTGATTGTGCTTGCGACATCGGCGGGCGGCTGATAGCCGCCCCTACGAGGAAGAACGGGAAAAAGCCGTAAATGGTATTTTCTCATTTACCCTTCAGTCTTCGCTCTTCGCCGTAAAAATATGCGTGGTTGGTTTTCTCCTTCATCATAGCAAAAAAAGGGGGCAAGGTCAATGAAAATTCCTGTGTTTGAGGGGATTGTCATTTTCGGAAAAGTAGTCTATAATAAAGACAATATACTAAGGAACCTCTGAACAAATCAGCGGCGGCGCTCAGCGGATCTTTTGCCGCAAC
>JAEDOK010000026.1 GCA_016302005.1 Oscillospiraceae bacterium
TACGGCGTTGAAAACCGATTGAAATGAATATTTTAATCGGTTTTTAGTATCAGAGGCGTTCCCATGCAGCGTCAGCAGGCAGTAATACTAACTACCGACGAAAAAGAGGCTTTTCATCGGTGGTGCAACGCCTTGCGGAGCGCCGCTTCGAAAAAACTTGCGTTATGTCATTCCATGTGATATACTGAAAAAAAGAAGCGCATCTTGTTTCTTACATTGTGTTATAGGAGTGTGAGCTTATGTATTGCAGTCATTGCGGCTCTGCGCTTTCCGAAGGCAGCGCGTTTTGTCCTCATTGCGGCGTTAAGATCAACACCGCTGCACAGCCCGTCCCGGAGTTACCCATAACAGATGCCACGCCCGCCGCTCCTTCCATGGTCGAGGAAGCATCTGTGCCCGCCGACACTCCCGTTGCCGAAGAATTCCCCACACAGAGCGAAACTCCCTTTGCAGCGGAATTCTCTGCACCTAATGCTTCTCCCACAACGGAAGGAGACTCTGACTCCGACGCTTTCCCCGCTGCGGAGGGAACGCCTTTTGACGCAGGAGTCGCGCCTGCTCCCCTTCCTCGTAAGCGCAACCGCAAGCGTCTGATCTTCTCTTTGATTGCGGCAGTGCTGGTTTTGGCGCTGCTGGCGGGCGGTTTGGTCTATGCCTTTGTGTTGAACACACCCGAGGCAAGGCTTCTTCGCGCGTTGGAAAATACCGACGAGGCGCTGGAGGATGTGTTTGCGCGTTGCACGAACCTGAATGCCCTTGCCGCACGCGGCGAGGAACTCTCGGCATCCGGTAAGCTGAGCTGTGCGCTTGAACTGTCCTCCGACAGCGGCTACCGACCGTTTTCCTACAAGTTTTGCGCTGACACTGACCGAGAGAACAAGCAGCTTGGCGGCTCGTTTGACTTTACCATGGACGATGCGATCCCACCGATCCAACTACAGTTCTATCTCGATGAGGAATCGCTCGTCCTCGGGCTGCCGCAGCTTTTGGACGATGTTTATTCCATCCCAATGAAGGATTTCGGCAAGAAGCTGCTCGCCTCTCCCCTTGCAAAGTCGGCGGAGATCGAGGGCAGCGATGTGCTTTCCGAGCTTTCTTTCAATTTCTTTGCCGAAATCAGCTGGGATGACTTCCGCAAGCAATATCCGGAGGAAACCGCCGCTTTCCTCGATTCCTTACAAATTGAGGAATCGGACGAGGCGATCCCGAAGGCGGAGGACGGTTTGGAGGTCTACTCGCTTCGTGTGGATTGGCAGTGTGCCGGTGCGTTACTGCAAGCATACATGGAGTATTCCGTCTGCGCGCTCTACGGCACGGATGCCATGCTGACGCAATCGGAGCTCGACGAGCTTGACGATACCCTTGCGGAGCTTGATGATGCGGGGTCCTATCTCTTGATCGGCATCAACGATGACAACTGTATCAGCGCCCTCTACCTGACGGATGAAGCGCAGACATATACTGCCACGCTTCTGCTGGAAGGCAGGCAGAATCTCTGGAACGATGTGACGCTGCTGGTAGACGGCAAAACAGTCGCTACCGCTTGTCTGCAAAGCACGGCAGACGGCTTCCAATGTGAGATCGAAGCAGAGAATACCACGCTCTCCATCGCATGTGACGATGCCGAAGGTCTGCTTACCTTCGCAGCTTCCGACAGCCCTTCCGCCATACAGGAATTCCGCTATGAATCGGCAGACGGCGGTCTGCATATTTACACAGTCTCACAGGCTGAGGATTTCCGCTTCGACCTGCGGCTTCTCCCGCTGCAGCAGATCGACAAGCTCTCCAATGAGCCCACCGATCTGTTCTCTGTCAGCACGGCAAAGCTGCAAGGCATCGCCATGGAGATCTACAGCAATCTGCAAACGCTCATTCCGTAAAGCCATATATCCCTGATTGAAAATGCCCTCTTCCCGAGAAGCAGTGTTTCCCATTGCACCGCATCTCCGGAAGGGGGGCATTTTATGCAAAAAGGCAGCTTTTCCCGTCATTGTCGGCATCGCAGCAGCGTGCCAACCTCGTACAATACTACCGACGATGTATAAACCTATTCATAGGCACAGTCCGCAGCCGCGTGATTCAGAAAGCTCCATACGGCGCGCCGAAGTCTAAGGAAGCTCTGAATAAATCTGCAAGAGCGGTCGGCGAGAGATTTTGTCGCAAATTGAGGTTGGGAAACCGCAGGAATACTTTGTGTATTTCAAGGTTTTCCAACCGAAAAGTTGCGGCAAAAGATCCGCCGAGCGCCGCAGCCGATTTGTTCAGAGGTTCCCTTGCAGCACTGTATGGATGGCAAGCGCCTCCGCCGCAGGATCGGGCGAGGAGGCAATGGCACCGCCGACGATGAGTACCTGCGCGCCTGCGCGGCAGTATTCCGCGACGGTGTCCCGCCCGATGCCTCCCGCGACGGACAGCTCCGCCCGACGGACCACAGGGCGCAGACGGCGGACATCCTCCAGCGGCGTTCTTCCCCGCGCCTGCTGATCCACACCGGTATGCACGGCAATGCCGTAAACACCCATTGCTTCCAGCTCTTCCGCGACCCGCTCCGGGTCTTCTACGCAGATCATATCCGCCACGACCGCCTTATTATAGTGCTCCGCCTCCTGCACGCAGGCGCGGATGGTGGCGCGGTCGGTCACCGCCAGCACCGTTACCAGATCCGCCCCGGCGGCAAAGGCGGCCCCCGCCTCCAGTGCACCCGCGTCCATGATCTTTAAATCCGCAAGCAGCTCCTTTTCCGGAAAACAAGCGCGGAACCGGCGCACCGCCTCCATGCCGTATTCCAAAACAAAGGGTGTTCCCAATTCGATCCGCTCCACATAGCCGCGCACCGCCTCCGTCAGCGCCAACGCCTGCTCCATCGGCAACACATCCAGCGCCAACTGTAATTTTCTCATGCCCGCTACCCCCTATTCCAGATTGGCATGGCGGGCATACATGGATGCCTCGTCCTGTCCCAATCGTTCCATCAGCTCCATCACAACGGCATCGAGCAGCAGGAAGCAGCTCTGTTCAAACAGAGCGCCCATCGGCTGTATGGAGCGAAAGGCGTTATCCGCTTTCGGCGTGGGTGCAGGCACCGGCACGATGACCTCCGCCATAGCCCCGATGCTGCTCTCGGCGCGGACGGTCACCAGCGCCAGGCTGCCGCCCACAGCCCGCGCCTTGCCCGCCATGGCAGCAAGCGAAGCGGTCTCTCCCGAGCCGGAGACAATCAGCAGAAGGTCGCCCTTTTGAAAAGAAGGCGTGATCATCTCGCCGCAGACATAGGCGGCACAGCCCAAATGCATCAGACGCATGGCAAACGCTTTCGCCACCAGACCGGAGCGCCCTGCCCCCGCCACGAATATCCGCGCGGCATTTTTGATTACGCGGCAAAGCGCCGTGCAGGCGTCCGGCGAAACCTGCTCCATTACTTTTTCCAGTTCCCCAAGAATTGCCTTCCCATAATTCTTCGTATCCATCGTTTTGCCTTTCATTGAGACAATGTGCCCCGCCGTTCCGGCGGGGCACATGTTATTGGGTATCAGTGTTTACGAATTGAGATTAGTCCTCAAAATCAGCGACATTTTCCTTGGTGACAACGGAAACACCGGTGTCAACATTGGTCTCCGCCAGCGTCTGACCTTCCATCAGAGCAACGGCAGCCTCGATCGCCTTTTCGCCCATGACATTGGGGTTCTGCGCCATGAAGGCAAGCAGCTCGCCGTCAACGACATGCGCGCGGTTGGAGGAGCTGTTGTCGAAGCCCACGCAGATGATGTTCGCACCGTTCGCGTTCGCTTCCTTGACTGCGTTGGCAGCGCCGTTGGTCGCGCCGTCATTCGCGCCGTAAACAGCGACCACGCCGTCCTGAATCAGCGCGTTGGTCAGGTCCTGTGCCTTAACGGCGTCGCCGTCGGAGTACTGAACCTCACTCATGGTGAAAGCGGTGCCTTCGAATGCGGAGACGAAACCGTCAACGCGGTCGATGCAGGACTGCACACCAGCCTGTGCAGAAACCAGACCGATTTCACCTTCGGTCAGACCGGCATCGCTCAGATACTGCAACATGGCTCTGCCTGCTTCGGCACCGGCAGCGTAGTTGTCGGTAGCAAAGGTTGCGGAAGCCTCGAGGGAAGCGGTAGCGTCGACATAGATCAGCTTGATGCCCTTATCAAGAGCTGCCTGCAGTGCGTCATTGCAAGCAGTAGCGTCGTTCACGGAGATGATAATGACATCAGCGCCGTTGTTGATCGCGGTCTCAATCTGCGCAATCTGCTGTGCGTTGTCCTTCTTCTCGGGAGCCAGCCATTCGTACTCGATGTTCTTGCCTGCGGCCTTCAGCTCGTCAACCTTTGCGTGAGCGGCCTTTTCGAGCTTGACCCAGTGAACGTCCATCTGGTCCATGGTGATGAGGCTGATGTGGATGGTGTCGCCGTCGGACTTTTCACCGTCGCCGCCGCAAGCAGCGAGTGCAAAGACCATAACCAGTGCGAGGAGCAGTGCCAGTAACTTCTTCATTTTTCATTCTCCTTTGATAATATATTTTGTCAGGGGTGAATTCCCCGGACATACGATTTTTGAAGCCCCGAAACGGGAGCAATTACTTCGCGGCTTTCTCCGCCGCTTTCTTGGTGGACTTGCTGCGCTTGCCGTTGCCCTTACGGCGCAGGACATCGAGCATGACGCAGACCACGACGATGATGCCGATGATGATGTTGCGGTAAGCGACCGGCACATGCGCGAAGGTCAGACCGGACTGCAAGATCGCCCACACAGAGGCACCTGCGATGACACCGACCAGCAGACCGCTGCCGCCGAGGGTCGAAATGCCGCCAATGACTGCCGCCGCAACGCCGTACATCTCATAGCTCATGCCGGCGCTCATATCGCCCATGCCGGACTGTGCCATGGTGATCAGACCGGTGAGGAAGGAGCAGAATGAGGAGACGAGATACGCTTTTGTGGTGGTTGCGAAGACATTAACGCCGGACAGGCGGGCGGCATCCACATTGGAGCCGATGGCGTAGATGTGGCGACCGCTGCGGGTGAAGGTCAGGACGAAGAAGAACACCGCCCAGACAATGATCGCAATCCATACGCCGTTGTAAACGCCCAGGGTCTTGCCATAGTACAACACATCCTTAAACACCTGCGCCGCACCAGAAGAACCGATGTTGTCGGTGTTGTAGTTGCCGTTGGCAAGCTGCGCAACGCCGCGGGCAATGGTCATCGTGCCAAGGGTGGCAATGAAGGGAGGCAGTTCAAACTTGCCGACCAGCACGCCGTTGATCAAGCCAATCAGCATGCAGCACACGAAAGCGACCAGAACAGCCAGCAGAACGCTGAAGCCGTTGCAGACCATGGTCGCGGAGATCATGGCGCTCATCGCCAGCACAGAGCCGATGGACAGGTCGATGTTGCCGGTGATACACACATAGCCCTGACCAATACCCACCAGAAGGAACGGCACGATGGAGCGCAGCAGGTTCATGACGCTGTCAAACTTGATAAAATTGGGGTTCATGATCGAGAATACAATCATCAAAATGGCAACGCCGACGAAAGCAGTCAGAACGGATGCCATGCCATTGATCGACAATAGGCGCTTCAGCGGGTTTTGTTTCTCACGCATTTTAATACACTCCTTCTCTTTCAGTCAGACAACTGCGTTGTCACCAAACTGGGTCGCATAGGTCATGATCTCTTCTTCCGAGGTGTTTCTCGGATCGACCTCGCCGGTCACGCGCCCGTTGCACATGACCAAAATACGGTCGGAAATGCCCATAACCTCCGGCAGCTCACTGGATACGATGATCACCACAACGCCCTGCTTTTTCAGTTCGTTGATGATTTCATAGATTTCCACCTTGGCAGCCACGTCAATGCCGCGGGTCGGCTCGTCAAAGATGATCACACGGGAGTCTCGCGCCAGCCACTTGGCAACGACGATCTTCTGCTGGTTGCCGCCGGACAGGCTGCCTGCCAGCACTTCCGCGTTCGCCATTTTGATCGTCAGGGAGTTCTTGCCCTTTTCGATCATCTCGTTCTCCGTCTTGCGGCGGATCTTGCCGAAAAGCTTCGAGCAAATGATATCAAGGTTTGGCAGTGCGATGTTGTTTCGGATGGTCAGCTTCGTGCAAAGACCGTCCTTTTTGCGGTCCTCCGGCGCAAGCACGATGCCCTGGCGGATCGCGTCGGAAGGAGAATGGATCTTCAACGGCTGACCGTCGAGCACGATCTCGCCGCCGCTCTTGGGATCCGCGCCGAAGATCGCGCGCATCGTCTCCGTGCGTCCTGCGCCGACCAAGCCGGAGAAGCCCAGCACCTCGCCCTCGTAGGCATCGAAGCTGACATCCTTGACCATTCTGCCGGCTTGCAGGTTCCGAACCTCCAATACCTTCTTGCCGCGCTTTACCGTGTCGCGCGGGAACTGATTGGTGATCTCTCTGCCAACCATGTTGGCGATGATCTGCTCCATGGTAAAGTCGCTGAATTTGCCTTCGGTGATGTACTTGCCGTCGCGCATAATGGTCACATAGTCCACAATGTGATGCAGCTCCTGCAAGCGGTGGGAAATATAGACGATGGCACAGCCCTGGGCACGCAGCTCCCGCACGATGCGGAACATCTCGACGATCTCCGCGTTGGAGAGTGCCGAAGACGGCTCATCCATCACGAGCACACGCGCATTGATCAGCAGCGCCTTGGCGATTTCCACCATCTGCTGTCTGCCGACGGTCAGCTCACCGACGATCGTGTTCGGATCCAGATCGGTGATGCCGAGCTTTGCAAGCTGTTCGCGCGCCTGCCGGTTCATCTCCGCCTTATCCAACATGCCGCCTTTGATGATCTCGCGGCCGAGGAACATATTTGCAGCAACGGACAGGTGCTGGCACATATTCAACTCTTGGTGAATGATCGCCACACCCAGCTCCTGCGCCCGTTTTGTGTTCAGGTCTCCTTCGATCTTCTGACCGAAGATCTCGATTTCGCCGGAATCTCTGGTATATACGCCGGAGAGGATTTTCATCAAGGTCGATTTGCCGGCGCCGTTTTCTCCCAACAGCGCCATGACCTCGCCAGTTCTTAAATGGAGCTGAACATCATCCAGTGCCTTCACGCCGGGAAAGGATTTGTTGATGTGCTCCATGGAAACGGCATATTCGCTCATTTCATGGCTCCTTTCTGTTTCCGCTTTGATGGAAGGTGGAACGATCAGTCCTTTGCGGGAGGATACTCGTTGCACAGCAGGCGGTAAGGCGGCTCATCCTCCTCGATGGTGGGGAAGCGTCCGAGCGGCTCGAGGAAGCGGTTATCGGTGTTGTCGTCGTTGCACATGGAGACCTCACCGACCAGCGCCTTACCGGAGCCCTTTTGAATGGTGAACTCATGATAGTAATAAGGATACAGGGAGAGGCTCTCGCCGGGCTTCAGGACGATCTCCGTACCGGCAGGCACCATGTAGCGGCGGCCGTCGCGGCAGATCTCCACATCCGTCGTGTCCAGCTTCTCGTCCTTCGTCGCGTTCCAGAGGCGGAAGACCACATTGCCGCCGCCGCGGTTGATGATGTCCTCCATCTTGTTCCAGTGGAAATGATTCGGAGAAACCTGTCCCTCGCGGAGCATCATGATCTTCTCCGCATAGGTCTTGGTGTACTTCGGATTCTGCACATTGCCGTTGCGGATGGTAATCAGCGCCAAGCCCAGCTTGTCGTAATTACCCTCGCCGTAGTCGGTCACATCCCAGCCCAAGGCGTTGTCGCGGATCTCGTCATACTCGTGACCCTTCGTCTCCCATTCTTCCGGCGTAAAGCTCAGGAAGGGGGGCAGCGCAAACTTATATTCCTTGAGCATGGCTTCAAATTCTTTGATGATGGCATTGATTTCAGATCGTTTCATAGGTTATCAAGCTCCTTTCATAAATTCTCTTATTTCAGCAGGCGGGCGATTTCCTCCCGCGCCGCTTGCAGCTCCGCCGCTCCGTCCAGAACGGTGAAGGTAAGCACATTGGTCTCCTTGGCGAAGGGCGCCAAATGATGGACGCTGCCCTCGCGCTCGTGGTAAAGCCGCCCGTAGACCGAAGAATTGGAAGGCTCCAGCCCCACCACATAGTCGCCCGAGGCTGTGGACTTCCACTCCATGAAGCGGGTCAGATTTGCCGCCGTATAGGAAAGGCGCAGTCCCAGCTTCAGCCGCTCGTTCAGCACACACACGATCACATTTCCGTTTTCGTCGGCTACCGGCTCATGAATGAACACATATTCCGGCTCGTTGTCCTTCGGCGCGTCCATCACATTCCAGCGCGTCTCCTGTCCGCGGGAAGCCTCGTCGCGTGGGGTCACGCTGCGCGTTGGGAGCAATATCTCCGTCCCCTCGTCCAAAAGCGGATAGCCGATATTAATATGGTACAGCAGCAGCAACGGCTCCGGACGGAAGCCCTGATTCTCAAACTCATCGGTCACGGTCAGGGATTTTTCTCCCCAGCGCGTCTCAATGCTGCGCCGCAGGACGAGATTCTCTCCGAACAGCTCCGCCTCCCGCATCTCGCCGGAGGTGCGCAAAATGTAACGCTCGCCCTCCCAAAAGGCATCGGCGCTCAGATGCTCCGCAGGCGTTGTGCGAATTCTCCCGTGCATAGGAAGCTCCTTGCCGTTCACGGTGCAGGGCGCGCAGATGTTTTCCAGTCCGGCGGTAAAGAACAGACCGCCCATGATGCTCCGCAGCGCTTCCTTGCCGTGGGTGTCATAGTGTCCGCGCCCTTGTAAACCGGGCTTGGAGAGGAAGCTGAAGTTGATGCCCTTGTAGCTGAGCTGCCCGACATCCAGGCACTTGTCCGCAAGCACCTGATATTCCAGCGCGCCGTTCTTCACATCAAAGGCTCTCAGCCCGCTGCTGCGTCCCTCCTGATAGGTAATGGGGCGCACATACGCCAGCTGCTGCAGGGAGCCTACCTTTTTTAAAAGTGATTGCCGATCCATTGACCTCACTCCAAATTCGCGTGGTATTGCCACAAGCCCTTCATGTCCAGCTTCTGCCGCTCGATGATGAGCTTGGCAAGAATGTCGCCCACCAGCAGCAGAGACTGCTCAAAAAGGCTCGTCATCGGCTGGCAGGAGTCGATCTCGTCCTCGAGATAGAATTTCGTGCGCACGGGGATGCGTACCATAAAATCGCAGATATCCTTCATCTCGCTGTTGGGGTTGGAGCCGATATGTACGATCTTGCAGCCGACGGTATTTCTCGCCTTCTTGGCGATATTCAGCGGGAACAGGGAGCCGCCGGAGCCGGAGCCGACGATCAAAAGATCGTTTTTGGTGATGGCAGGCTCGGTGATCTCGCCCACATAATGCGCCTTGATGCCCAAATGCGCCAGCCGCTTGCACACGGCTTGCAGGCTCAGGAGCACCCGTCCGACGCCGATAAAAAACACCTGCTCCGCCGCAAGGATCTCATCGGTCAGCCGCTCCAGAGAAGCCGGGTCGATGCTGGCAAGGGTGCGGCGCAGCTCGTCGAGCACGGCGTCGCAGGTCTGCTGATACTGCGTTGCAAATTCACTCATGATTTAACCTCCGATCACTTCTCTGCGCAGGAGGTCAAGCTCCTGCAGACTCTCCGCCATCCGGTCGCGCTTGATGCAGGTGCTGCCCACCACGAATTGCTCCACGGTGTTCTTTCCGTAAGCGCGGATGTTGTCCTGAGAGATTCTGCCGTCCAGCTCGATTTTTGTCGACAAGCCGCGCTCGTCTATCATCCTGCGAAGCTCGCGGATCTTGCGGTCGGCATAGACCACCTGTTTTTCGCCCTTGACAAAGGCATAGCCGGGATTGATGAGCATCAGTAGCACGGTGTCGCACTTTTCCAGCACATATTCCAGCACCGAAAGCGGTGTAGAGGGCTTGAGCGCCACACCCGCACGGGCACCTGCAGCGTGAATGCGGTTGAGCATACCGTCGATATGCGGCTGCGTCTCCGCGTGGAACACCACCTGCTGCACGCCGATGTCCAACAGCTCGTCCACGAAATAATCCTGCTCCGTGACCATGACATGGCAGTCAAATGCCAAATTTGTCTTTGCGCGGAGCTGCCGCACCGTGTCGAGCCCCAGGGGCATACTCGGGCTGAAATGCCCGTCGAGAATGTCCACATGGAGCATCTCAATGCCGGACTGCTCCACCTGCCTGACCTGACTTTCCAAATTGCACAGGTCTAAGCAGATCAGAGACGGCGAATACATACAGGGTTTTTCCCAGATATTTTCCATATCATCCGCTCCTTATTGAACTTACAAATAACGCTCGATCTCCGCCCGCGTGGGCAGCGACTCGATGGCGCCCTTGTGCTGCACACAGATCCAGCCGCCCACGTTGCCGTATGCCATTGCTTTCTCAATGATCGGCATCGTCAAATCCTTTGCGCAGGTCACATTCTGCTGCCGCAGGCTGGAGAGGAAGCCGCCCCAGAACGCGTCGCCCGCGCCGGTGGCGTCCACACAGACCGCCTTTCTTCCCGGAATCTCTACGCACTTGCCGCCGAAGTAGCAGCGTGCGCCGGCAGCCCCGAGGGTCTCAACCACCAGCGTCAAGCCGTACTCCTCCATCAGGCGGAACAGGTTTTCTTCACCGCCTACCATGCCGACCTCCTCCTCGGAGATCTTCAGGATATCCACATAAGGCAGAATCTCAAGGACTCGCTTTGTGCAAGCATCCATATCGTCATTCCACATGAGATTTCGGTAATTGATATCAAAGCTCACAAGCTTTCCCATTTCCCTGCCGAGACGCAGCGCCCGCACCGTCGCCTTGTCCTCCGGCGTGGCGGAGAGACTGCACGAGCCTGCGTGGATGATAACCGACTCGCGGATATCCTCTTCTTTGACATCCTCCTCGCGGAGCATCATGTCCGCGCCGGGCTTGCGGGCGAAGGTAAAGCTGCGGTCGCCGTCGGCACTGAGGGTCACAAACGCCATCGTGGTCACGGCGTCGGCGCAGAGCGCGGGGCGCAGGGCGCGCACATGGTTTTCTTCCAGTGTCTGCATCAGGAAGCGGCCGAAGTCATCCTCGCCGACACAGCAGCACATGCCGACGGATAAACCGTTTCTCACCGCCGCGATCGCCACATTGGCGGGCGCGCCGCCTGCCTTGCGAATGTAGCTTGCCGGTTCGCTGCCGGGAATAAAATCAATGACCATCTCGCCGATACTGAACAGATCCATTCTAAAACCCTCCTGCCGTCGTTCTTTATTTTGGACATTCAATTTACTATTTCTTTCTGATTAGAAACTACCACAGTTAATTCGTCTTGTCAATGTATTATTTTCACCATTTTTTTACAATTCACCTCTAATCACTGCAATTCCTCACCCATTTTTGTTTGTTAAAATTGTCAATAACAGCGCATTTTTATGGCGATTTATAGATATTTAATCAATTATTATTTTTAATTTACAAATTCCGTTTTTCCGTTTGTGCATTTCGTAGAAAATACATTCCCGCAAGCGCGGAAACCGTTTTTACCGGAGGCAATGTCCCCTCCATTGCGGTTTGGTGCGTCAACATCTGTAGGGCGGGGACAGTCCTAAGCCGTGAGAGGGGTATGACAATGAGACGGAAAAACTCTCCCATTTGTCATTGCGAGGCGCTTGCGCCGTGGCAATCTCATGTAGGCAGGCGCATATCACAGAAAGCGACGCGCAAAAGCGGTCAGCGTCGTTCGCCGCTGTAGGAATTAGCGACAGCGTATACGCGATTTTTTCGCTTTCGGATGCGGCAAATGGCAAAAACCGCAGTCACAGGCATATTGCCCGCAGCTGCGGTTTGATTGGCATTTTGTTCAGGCTTCTATTCTGTTTTACCGTTCCCTCTATTCGTCAAACAACAAATTTCCGTTGAAAATATGCAGGGCGGCGTTGCAGGCGGCGCCCATCAGCGCGGCATCCTTCATAAAGTACGAGCGCCGCACGGCAATCCTGTGATCCCACGCCACGAAGCGTTTTTCATTGACTAGGTCCTCCACCATTTGCAGATGACGGTCCGGCCAATACACGCTGTCGTTTCCCAACAGGATCAGCTCGCTGTTCAGAATGTTCACCGTGCTTGTCAGCGCCACAGCAAGCCTTATCATGGCATCGTGGAACACGCGCTCCACATTCTCGTCCCCCTGCATTTTGCAGAAGGTCTCATAGGTGTAGAATTTTCCCGTATGGTAGCGCAGCTTGCTCAAAAGCTCCGGCGTACGCAGATAGGTCTCGATGCAGCCGCGGTTCCCGCATAGGCAGGGGCGGCCGTTGACATCAATGCTCACATGGCCGAACTCAGGCGGCAGCCCACGCATATTGGCAAATAGCTGACCGTTGCTGACAATGCCGCAGCCTACGCCGGAGCTGATGCCCACAAACAGCACGTCCTTATAGCCCCGCCCGTTGCCGTAAAGGCACTCCGCCAGCACCGCGCTCTGATTATCGTGGTCAAAGAACACCGGCAGCCGGTAGCGCCCTTCGATGATCTTGACGATTTCAACGTCATGAATTCTATAGAAATAGAACGGTGAGAGGATTTTTCCCTCCTGCTTGCTGATGGGACCGACGGACGCCACGCCGATGGCAAGGACGTTCTCTGCATCCAGCAGCACCGTATCCAATAGCTGATAGATCATATAAATCAGCTTTTCCTGATCCATATCCTCCCCCATCATAGCGATCTCCCGCCGCAGAATCTGCAGCGAAAGGTCGCAAAGGATTGCCTCGCACCGGTCGCGATGGATCACCAAGCCAATGATCTTCGGCGCCTTCGGCGACAGCGCAAGGGACATCGGGCGCCTGCCCAGCTCCTCACTCTGCACCGTTTCCGTCTCAATCAGGATATCCTGCCGCAGCATCTCCGAAACGATATTGGAGATCGCCATCTTGCTCAGTCCCGTGCCGCGCACCAGCTCTGCCCGCGTGGTGTACTGTCCGGTCGCAACCATTTTCAAGACCAATCCGCGATTGACCCGCTTGTAATCACTTCGATTTTTTCCCGCCTTCTCCGCCATCGTCGCTTCGTTTCTCCTTTCCTCCGCACATTTGTACTTTCAATGTCTATTTTAACAGATGTATTTCGAAAGTCAAGAGGCGGAAGCGGGCACGCCAGCAGAAGTTTTTCAAATCACCTTTTCACCCAATTTCGGAATGAAAAACCGTGCGTGGGAAATACTGTCCTTATCAAAGAAGACGGAGGACTCTCATGCAGGGAAAGGTCGAGATCTGCGGTGTGAATACCGCACGGCTGAAAACGCTGAAAAATGACGAAATGGTGCGGCTTTTGAAGCTGACGCGCAAGGGTGACGAAAACGCGCGGCAGCAGCTCATTGAGGGTAATCTGAGGCTGGTGCTTTCGGTCATTCAGAAGTTTCTCGGGCGGGGTGAAAATCCGGACGATCTGTTTCAGGTCGGCTGCGTCGGGCTCTTGAAAGCGATCGCCAATTTCAACACCGATCTGAATGTGCGCTTCAGCACCTACGGCGTGCCGATGATCGAGGGGGAGGTCAAGCGCTATCTGCGGGACTACAGTGCCATCCGCGTCTCGCGAAGCGTGCGCGATACGGCTTACCGCGTCTTACAGTGCAAAGAGGCGATGATGACGGAAAGCTCCCGCGAGCCGACATTAGAGGAGATCGCCAAAAAATTAGAGCTGCCGTTGGAAACCGTCACAGGCGCGATGGACGCGATCTCCGCGCCGGTCTCCCTTTACGAGCCTGTCTATTCCGACGGCGGTGACCCGCTGACTGTGATGGATCAGGTGCGCGACACCAAAAACACCGACGAGCGCTGGATCGAGCGCATTGCCCTGCGGGAGGCGATCTCGAATCTCGGTGAGCGGGAAAAACGCATTTTGGCGCTGCGCTTTTTTGACGGCAAGACCCAAATGGAGGTTGCAAGCGAGGTCGGCATCTCGCAGGCGCAGGTCTCGCGCTTGGAAAAAAACGCGATCGCGACGCTGCGCAAGGCGATCTGCGTCTCTTAGCCCTCTCTGCGGATGTAAGAAAACCGCTCGATACGGGTAACGCCCATCTTCCGAAGCAGTCGTTCGCTCTCGTCGCAGTCCGCAGTCGTATTAAATTCAGGGATCAGCGGCACGCGTACCAGCAGGCGTTCCGCGCCAACCTTGTCCAACAGGTATGCCAGATTCTCCCGCACAAGATTTGCGTCCCCTCCGGTATAGCTGCGGTATATTTCGGGATTCATATCCTTAATGTCGATGATAAAGCCATTCACTGTCTCCGCAGCCGTTTCTACAAGCGCACGCGAAACATGCAGCGACGTCTCGGCATAGATGCGCCAGCCATCGCCGCAGAGCTCCCGAAATGCTCGGAAAAACGGCGCGTGCAGCAGGCTCTCTCCGCCGCCGAAGGTCACGCCGCCCCCCGTCGCGCGGAAATAGAGGTCATCGATCCTCACCCGTTCAAACAGCTCCCGTGCCGAAACAGGGGTGGGAGGCTGTTGCAATACGGCGGCATTGATGCACCACTTGCACGCAAGCGGGCAGCCCGCGCCCGCGATCAGGCTCGTCACGCCCTCGCCGTCCGTCTCCATGCGCAGACGGACAATGCGCAAAAGCGGAAACAGCGGCTCAGCCATCCGTTTCCTCCGGAACATAGGCAACATCGCCCTCCAGCTCGATCGGCTCCTCCGTCTCCGTCGGAAGCAACGCGTCGGTACTCGACGGAATTTCCCCATCCGGCTCCGTCGCTTCCTCCGTCATCGGCACGATTCCCACTGTTTGGAAATCCATTGTCGTCTGCTGCGTATTCTCCGTCACCAATGCGGTGCCGTCCGGCGTCTGCGGCGCAGGGCAGCCCGTCAGAGACGCAAGTAGTCCCGCCGCGAGCGCCGCCACGGTAACGCGCTTCCCCAACGTCTGCCTGTGGGCAAGCTGCTGCTCCAAATAGCGCAGCTCCTGCTCACACTTCGGGCAGGTGCCGCTGCACTCGCCCTGATAGCTGCACTCCTGCGTCACAAGCGGAATGTCATTCTCATCCGCGATTCTCTGCCGGATCTGCTTCAAGATCTTACATTTATTCTTTCCTCTCATTGCATTTTCTCCTTCCGCTTCGCTTATTTATAATAAGTATATCGTCTTTATGACGCTAACGCAAGGAAAAAGTTCCCGCTATACTCCTCCATAGTACGCGGTTAAGCCTTAAACTTTATAAATAGCTTCATCGTCGAATCGTAGGGCACGCACCCGCAAGGGGTATGCCGCATCCGTAACGCTCCTTCGTCGCGAACGGCTGCGCTAACGACCTCGGCGTGCCGTCCGCGAAGCGGCAGACGGTACGGTGGAACAGATTTGTACGCAGTATGTCATTGCGAGGGCGCTTGCGCCCGTGGCAATCTCCGGTTGTAGATTTGTACACACTCGGTAGTTCCTGCACGAGATTGCCACGTCGCTGCGCTCCTCGCAATGACATAGGAAAGGAGTTTGTACGCACTCGGCAGTTCCTGCACCGGCGGGGGGGGACGCTTGCGAGCGCCGCCTGTGGCGGAGAAAGCGAGCAAGAAG